>DATGXZ010000505.1:0-3630 GCA_035298445.1 Flavobacterium sp. | reverse complement strand
TACATCACGATTTACAGATTTCGATAATGCCGTTGGACGCTGCGGTTCCGGGCTTCGATACCAGTTACCGGGTCAAGGTACGAAACGTGGGTACGGTTGTAGAGTCGGGCAGCATTTCCCTTAGTTATAGTGGCACTCATACTACCTACGTCTCCGCGAGTCCTTCACCGTCATCACAATTAGCGGGTTCTGTGATATGGGATCTGGGCGCTTTACCTTCTTTGAGCGAAGCAGACTTTATCGTTACCCTTCATTTGAATTCACCGGTCGAAACACCACCGCTCGATTTGGGTGATACCCTGTTTTATACGGCCACGGCTTTGAACAGCAGTGAAGAAACGCCGGCAGACAATACTGTTTTGCTCTCCGACCCAGTTGTAAATGCCCTCGACCCCAACGACAAAACCTGCCTCGAAGGCAACACCATCAGCCCTGACATGGCAGGAAAATACCTGCACTACCTGATCCGGTTTGAGAATACGGGTAACTATCCTGCCCAGATCGTAACCGTAGAGGACATGATCGACACTGCGAAGTTTGATATTTCCACTATTGAACCGCTTGATGGCAGCCATGCCTTCACCACCCGCATCACTGGCAACAAAGTAGAATTCATCTTCAACAACATCATGTTACCGTTCGACGATGCCAATAACGATGGCTGGGTGCTCTTCCGCATCAAAACCAAACCGACGTTGGTGCTGGGTGACAGCGTGAGCAACACGGCAGGCATCTATTTCAACTTTAACCCACCGGTGATCACCAATACGGCGACGACAACCTTCGCGACCATGGGGGTTGATTCTCATTTCGATAGTTCGTTTCGCCTTTGGCCAAACCCGACAAATGATGTTCTGAATATGGAATCGAAAAGGGGAGAGGCGATTACGTCTGTATCAGTGTATAATACGCTCGGACAAGAGTTGCTTAGAGCGAAAGGAAGTGATTTGCGCAATATGAATGTGTCCGGCCTTGCGGCTGGGACGTACGTGATCACCGTTGCTACAGATAAATCGAGATCCTCGACGCAGTTGATTAAGAAGTAGTTGATGGTTGAAGGTTGACGGTTGACGGTTGACGGTTGACAGTTGACAGTGTAGCGGCTTAAAGATTGTCTGTCGGGCAACCGTTTCGATACAACCTAAAGCGTTACGTTCGGAACGTAAAATTTTACCCCAACAGACGTAAAACGTTAGGTCCGGAACGTAAAATTTTACCCCTACAGACGTAAAACGTTAGGTCCGAAACGTAAACTTTTACCCCACAGACCTAAAACGTTAGATCGGAAACGTAAACTTTTACCCTAACAGACGTAAAACGTTAGGTCCGAAACGTAAACTTTTAAGGTTTCGAGTGTGGATTATGGTTGGTGGTTGATGGTTCGGAGTTGATAGTTCCGCGTGGACAATTCACATTCACCGATGGACACACGGGAGGGTAAAAGTGTAAATAGCTAAGGCAACACGCAACATGTACCGCTCAAAACGTCGATCGGGGATACTGCCTGTATAAAGCGTATATAAAGCCTATATAAAGCGTATATAATGCGTATCAAAGTGACAGGTGGGTAGCTTCAGGATATTTCTTGTGCCTTTTGCGCCGACGCTTCTATAACCCGGGTCAGCACTGTAGTGAACCTGTCCGGTCCTCCAGTCCTCAAAACGACACTGATAGCCCCACGCCCCAACGACCGTCCTGGTAGGTGGGAAGGATGACCCCTGTGGTTTTGGAGGTCTTTTTGAAAAGGAGGTGTTGGATCGACGGATGCAGCCAATAGGCTATTTTCGTACTGAGGATGCCGATGCCCGCGCCGGCCGCAATATCGGTTAGCCAGTGACGGTTGTTGTACATGCGGAAGAAACCGGTTCCGGTAGCGACGGCATAGCCCGCCACGCCATACCATACCGATACATCCCGGTATTCCTGATAGAGGAATTCAGCACCCATGAAAGCCGTGGCCGTGTGCCCGGAAGGGAAGGAGTTGTTGGAGGTTTTATCCGGGCGCATTTCGTTTCCCGTACTCTTTATGATATTGACCGTGCCTCCCATGATCAGGTAGGCGGTGGCCAAAATGGTGGTGCGATCACGAAAGTTGTGTTTGCCCTGTATACCGGCTGCATTCAGCGCATAAACCGACAGAAACGGTGTGTACTGCGTAATGTCGTCGATGGTCAGTTTATCGTCGATATGTTCAGCGAGTTCCCCCTGGGTGCTCGAGTTGAGGTTTCGAATAGTAGGGCTTTCGAGTCCGACTACTCCAAATCCAATCAACGCTGCCGGCAGCACCAACGCTTCATACCGAAAGCGGGGTTCAGGTTGGAGAGCGAGTGAATCAACATGGGGCGCCTGTGCGCCGATCACCATCGGCAGCAGGGCGATGAAGATAAAGAATCGGAAGGTTGAACACGACATAAGTAGCAATAGCAGGTTGCAAACCTACATAAAAACGGCGAGAGACGATCCGTCCGTTCTTCACAACGTGCGTCTTGGCCTCAAAACGTAAGTTACAAGGCAAATGTTTCAACGCGGGTCTGCACCCTCGCTTTAAGGTCATGCAAGAGGTTGTAGAGCCCGAAGAAGGTGCGGTTGATATACAGGAAGTGCCGTGAACCCCGGTTGCCGTTCATCTTGCGCAACTGGGTGTCTTTTGAGAACCGTTCGCCCATTTCGGCCATGGCGCCAAAGAACTTCGCGTCTGAAAAGTCGAAGGAGTCGCCGTGGAACGGAAGGGTGAAGAGTCCGAGCATCTCGCGGAACAAGGCTTTGAAATAGGCGGCTTCTTCAGGCGAATCGTCTTGACGGATGATTTCGAGTTCGACCAGTTTCTCGTCGAACAACCGGGCATCCTGTTGGTATTCCGGACGGGCCAGTTCGAAGTAAGGCTTGTAAAATTCCTCCGGCACCTGCTTGATGCACCCGAAGTCGATGGCCACAAGGTTGCCGTTCGCATCCACCAGGAAATTCCCCGGGTGTGGATCGGCATGCACCTGCCGCAGTTGGTGGATCTGGAACATGTAGAAGTCCCACAGGGCTTGTCCGAGGCGATCACCCAATGCCCGGTCGGTATTGTGTGCCGTGAATTCGGAAAGGTGTTCGCCCTCCATCCAATCCATAGTAATGATGCGGGACGACGACCATTCAGGATAGTAGTTCGGGAACACCAGGTTCGGGATGTGGCTACAGGCTTCGGCGGTAAACGTACCTTGTCGTAATTCGAGTTCGTAATCGGTCTCTTCCAATAGTTTCCCTTCTATTTCCTGAAAGTACTTCTCGGAGTCTTTTCCCTGTAAATTAAACATCCGCGTGGCGAAGGGTTTCACGATGGCCAGGTCGGAGCTGATGCTCTCCGCCACTCCCGGATACTGGATTTTGACGGCGAGTTGTTTCCCGTCTTTCGTCGCTTTGTGCACCTGCCCGATACTCGCCGCGTGGATGGAGTTGGGCGTGAAGGTATCAAAAAGGGCCTCCGGATAGGCGCCGTGGTAGTTTTTGAAGGTCTTCCGCACCAGCGGGGCCGACAAAGGCGGTACGGAGAACTGGGCCAATGAAAACTTCTCGACGTAGGCGCGGGGCATGATGTTTTTGTCCATGCTCAGCATCTGCGCCACTTTAAGGAAATAGAAGGGAAAC
>DATGXZ010000504.1:0-1608 GCA_035298445.1 Flavobacterium sp. | reverse complement strand
AAAGTTCGAGGGGTAGCCCAATTTGTCGGCCTCGGCCCGGAGGATACGGGCGAAGACGGAGTGAAACGTACCCATCCAAAGGTTACGCGCTTCGTTGGAACCCACGATATCCGCGATCCGCTTCTTCATCTCACGCGCCGCCTTATTGGTGAAGGTCAGCGCCAGGATGTTGAACGCATCGACGCCCTGTTGCATGAGGTAGGCGATACGCATCGTCAATACGCGTGTCTTGCCCGAACCGGCACCGGCAATAACGATCATCGGACCGTCTTTTTGCAGTACGGGCGCGCGTTGGGCTTCGTTAAGTTGGTCGAGATAGCGTTGCATGATCAGGTCCTTGTTTTACGATAACGGACAATGTTCATAGCATCTCCGATACTTCATTCTTGATAAACGAAAGGGCTGAAAAACTGGCAGATTCCTTTCCGAAGCCCTCCAAAATCACCGCTTCACGCAGGGCATCGGCATCCTTGACATCCTCTGACAATGCTGTTCTCCGCAGCTGTTGGATGATGGCACTTTTCGCCGTATTAATCACCGCCCAGCATTCATCCGATATATAGATCTGCTGCGTCAGGTTGTGTTCGAATTCCTGCTCGATATGGGCGATTACATAGGTGACATACTCGTGCTTGTCCGTCGAAATCGGCGTCACCCGCAACAGCAACTTCGCAGGGTCGGTACGCTCGATGAACAGCGTCATCCGTTCGTAGGCCTGCAACCGCAGTGGCAAGGTGATTTTCCGTCCTTCTCGCATCAGCGAAAACCGGCGTTTTTTGTCTTCATTCGCCAGGAACGTACGGAAGAAATGAAAGGCCACGGCACCTGTAACGGCAGCCGGAAGCACATAGAACATCAGTTCGAGAAGTTTATCGGTATTCATCGTCGTTTTTCAGAGGTACAAAAATACGGCTTTTTACCCGAAAAAGGGTACGGGTTTTCCGTACAGATTGACCGAAATGCCGCGATCACATTTTTCCGATTTCACTGGCGATCTCGCTCTTGCTGCGGGCATAATCGTAACCCAATTTCCACCACTCTGCCATCTTCTCCTTGTCGAATACCAATGCATTGGTGGTCAGCGCAACGGGTGTGTAGTAAAAATCCAGTTTGACTCCTTTGGCGTTGGCCGCCAGTTTGCCGATGGCGATATCGTGCTTTTCGACCTGGTCGAGCAGGGTACCGAAGAGGTTGACCATCAGCGAAAAGGGGTTCTTTCCTACTGCTTTCGGCTCGGCAAGGGGTTCTGTTTCCAGCACCACCACGTCGATTTCGGTTGCGCCCCGTTCAATGGCCTCGCGGATAGGCACCAGGCTCGAAAAACCGCCGTCGCCATATTCACAGCCGTTGACCGTTGCCAGGCTCATAAAGGGAATATAATTGCAGGAAATCCATATCCAGTCGCAGAAGGCGTCGTAGTCGTAATCGCGGATGCATTTGTATTCGACCTCGTTCCTGGCGAGGTTGGTGACCGTCACGACGATGTTCTGCCGCGAGGCTTTCAAGGTTTCGAATTCCTGCCGGGTGAAATTCCGCCGGATGTACTTGCGGAGTTTCCGGCTTTCGCCGAAGGTACGCTTGCCGCGAAGGAACTGCCATACGACATTG
>DATGXZ010000503.1:0-6539 GCA_035298445.1 Flavobacterium sp. | reverse complement strand
CATTACCAGCGAGAAACTGTCGCAGGCCCTTGAGCTGACCTCCGATGTTGACGCGTCGCAAGACGAACAGCGGTTGCTGGAAGGCATCGTTTCGTTCGGAAATACGGATGTCGACCAGATCATGACGCCCAGAATCGATATTTTTGCGCTGGATATCCGCTGCGAGTTCGCCGAGGTGATGCAGAAGATTGTTGAGAGTGGTTTTTCACGGATTCCGGTCTATCGGGACAATATCGACCACATAGAGGGCGTTCTCTTCGTGAAAGACCTGCTTCCGTTCATCGGAAAAGAAAACGCCGAATGGCAGAAGTTGGTGCGTGCGCCGTTCTTTGTGCCCGAGAACAAGAAGCTCGACGATTTGCTGACCGAGTTCCAGGGGATGAAAAACCACCTGGCCATTGTGGTGGATGAATACGGAGGGACGTCTGGCATCGTCACGCTTGAGGATATATTGGAGGAAATTGTGGGGGATATCAGTGATGAATTCGATGATGGTGATATCCAGTATACCCAAATCGACGACACGACCTTCCGGTTTGAAGGCAAAGTGGCGCTCAAGGACTTTTACCGCGTGACGGGCGCCGATGCCTCGGTCTTTGAGGCCGTGCGGGACGAGGCTGAAACGGTGGGCGGCTTTTTACTGGAACGATTTGGTCGTTTCCCTGAAACCGGGCAAACGCTTGATTTCGGGGGATGGCATTTTAGGGTGGAAGAAACAGATACAAAACGCATACGGCAGGTGAAAGTCTGCCCGATAACAGCATTATGAGGCGACATTACTTTATTTTATTGGGACTGGCCCTGACACTGGCTTCGTGCAAAGAAGAGGTCTTGCCGAAACCACCGGCGCAACTGCGACTCGAATACGGCTCGGCCTCGTATGACCGGTTTGACAAAGACTGCCCTTTTTCATTTGAAATGAACCGCGCGGCCGTCCTGAAAAAGAAAGACGGCTGTAACCTGACGATTGATTATCCGAAAATGAAGGCGACGATTTATATCAGTTACAAGCCCGTTTCCGGCAATATCAAGCTATTACTTCGCGATGCGCAGAAGCTCACCTATGAACACGTCATCAAGGCCGACAATATCATTGAGCAGCCCTTCCTTAATCGGGACCACAAAGTGTATGGGATGTTTTATGAGGTCAACGGCAATGCGGCGACCAACAGCCAGTTTTACGTGACCGACAGCGTCCACCACTTTATTGACGGCTCGGTCTACTTCTATGCCAAGCCGAATTTCGACTCGGTTATGCCGGCGGTAGAGTATGTAAAGAAAGACATGCGTCGGATTATGGAGAGCGTTAAGTGGAAGTAAGGCACTGAAATCAAGGAAAACGGATTCATCCTGCCTCCAAATGGTTTTGTGCCTACCTGCGCTTCGTCGTCAACATGGCACGATCCGCCGTTGACTTGAGTTCGGACACCCTATAGGTTTTCCCATCCGCAACCCCTTCTACTTTTGCTTTTAGCTGTTGCGGGGTTACGGCCGCGGCATCATACTCGACGGTTGCCGATTTCTTGTCAAAATCCACTACGGCTTTTTTCACACCTTCCATCTTCGACAATTCCTGTTGGATCTTTCCGGCACACATGACAGCGCAGCTCATCCCTTCGATGTGGAACGTAGCGGTTTCTGTTTTACCCGCAGCCGCTGTCGTTTTAGCAGTGCTATCGGCTGCGGCTTCTTTTTTACAACTGGTGAAGGTGCTTGCCGCCAAAGCGAGGCAGAGCAGTGATAACGTCCATTTCATGGGAACTAAATTAGGGGTTAACGTCTTTTGGGTGAAGGATGTACAAAAATAACGAATGACGGCGCGCGGTCTCGTTAAAATACCGGATTTTTGTTCCCACACTACCACCATGAAGACCGAAAACCTCAAATGGCTGCTGCTGGCTTTCTTGGCCCTGATCTGGGGCAGTTCGTTTATATTGATCCTTCGCGGACTCGATGCGCTTTCACCGCTTCAGGTAGGAAGCCTACGGATGATTGCCGCGGGTGCTTTCCTTTTGCTGATTGGGTTCCGGAAGTTGCCACAGATTCCGTTGGGAAAATGGAAGTATGTCGCCCTCACTGGGATTACCGGTAATTTCATCCCAGCCTTCCTGTTTGCGCTTGCCGAAACTGAAGTCAATAGCACCGTCAGCGCCATCCTGAATTCGCTTACGCCCCTCAATACTCTCATCTTCGGATTGCTCTTGTTCCGGATGGATGTGGGCCGCCACCAGGTGCTGGGCATCCTCGTGGGCTTCGCCGGCTGTATGTTGCTGGTCTACGGCGGCTCGTCGGAGGGCGGCGGTGATTGGCGGTATGCGCTCTTCATCCTGCTGGCCACTATTTGCTATGCGCTGAACATCCACTTCGTGAAACGCTACCTTTCGGATCTTTCCCCGCTTACGATCTCAGCGGGTAACTTTGCCGTGCTCATCCTTCCCGCTACCGCCATTTTGCTGTCAACCGGCATCATCGGGCAGTACAGCGAACACGCCATCCAGGTATCCGCCTTTTACATCGTCCTGCTCGGATTACTGAGCACTGGCATCTCCAACGTCGTTTTCTATCGCCTGATCCAGATGTCGACACCCATCTTCGCTTCGAACGTCACCTACCTTATTCCCGTTGTAGCAGCCTGTTGGGGACTACTCGCCGGCGAACGCCTCGGCTGGATGCAACTGATCGGCGCCGCGATTATTCTTTCGGGTGTGTATTTGTCGTCGAGGAAGCGGTAAGAGAGAAGATAGCAGTGAGAGGTGAGAGGTGAGAAGTGAGGGGAGAGAGGAATAACTACTGACTACTTCAAAAAAAAAGGCCACCCGAAGGCAGCCTTTTCATTACACAAAAAACAGTGCTTATTGGAAATCTGCGTCGCTGACGCCTTCGTTGATTTTCACGTCCGACATTTTGATGTCGAGTTCGAAACCTACGTTCATCACCATGTTGAAAGGTAGTTTCACCCCTTTTACGTCACGATAATCGTTGATGTTGGTCACAAGGGCGGACTTTTTGCCATCAGGACCTTCCTGCATGCTTGACTCCGCTACTTTCAGTCCGCTTGTCACATCGTAATAGTAGGTTTTGTCACCGTCTACCACTGCATAGGCGTCTTTGCCATTCATAGGCTCGATACCGGTTACGGTAACGCCTGCTTTAGACATCAGGTTAAGTTCTTCGAATGGAACAGCGGTCAGTTTCTCTTTTGCGAAGTCTTCAGCCGACATCGCCTGTTTCTGGCCTTGTCCGGACTGATAGCCCTCTTTTGCGCCTACCACCTGCTTCATGAGGCTTCCCATACCAGCCAGCGACAATTCGGTCATTACGAGGCCGCGTGCATCTACTTTGCGTACGAACGAAAGTGGTGCCGGAGCTTGTGGGATCTTGGCAGAACCTGTGTAGAAAACGGTTTTTACTGCTTTTACTGCTTTCTCTCCACCAATCGCCTTGATGTAGTTGTCGAAAACGGTTTTCGCTGTTACGCCGGCCGGAACCGGTTTTTTCATCGCCGGTTTTTCAGCCGGATTACCGTATTTGTCGAAATACAGGATAGGCACCCCGATTTTCTCGAGTCCAGGCAACACATCCGAAGCCTTGCCCACTACGACGATCCGCCAGTTGTCGGCTTTGAAGTAGGTGTTCGCCACACGCTTGATGTCTTCTGCTGTAACCGCGTTGATGTTCGCGATGTAGTTTTCGTAGAAGTTGTCAGGCAGGTTCTGTGTGCGTGTCTGCAATGCATACTGCGCAACGGTCTGTGGTTTTTCGATGTTCATTACGAAACGACCGATGTAACCCGCTTTCACGTTTTTCAGCATTTCATCCGTTACATCTTCTGTGCGGATACGCTTCAGTTCTTTGATCATCTCTACAACGGCGCTGTCGGTAACCGCGTTACGCACCTGAGTGGTAGCAGAAAAACGGGATACATATTTGTTACCGCTGATGCCGGAACGGGCGCCATACGTCCAGCCGTGGGCTTCGCGCAGGTTCATGTTGATGTAGCTGTTGAAGTCGCCTCCGAAGATTTGGTTGGCTACGATGGCCGCAAAATAGTCTTTGTCACCCATTTTGAGGTTGGTCACGTTATACGCCCCAATCTCTGACTGCACGGCATTCGGCATGTCGACAAAGTTGATTTGCGTATACTGTACATCCTTTGGATCGGTGTACGATACCGAAGGAGCGGTCGCTTTCTTCCAGGAACCAAACAGTTTCTCTACCATTTTCTTGGTATCCTTGAACTTCACATCACCTACGATAACGAGGTAAGCGTTGCTTGGTACGAAGTAGGTATTGTAGTTCTGCTCAACATCGGCAAGCGTTACGTTGTTGATGGTCTCTTCTGAGAGGTATTCACCTGCTGGATGGCTGCGTCCGTATACGAGTACGCTACCCACACGCTGTGCGGCAGCCGGAACGCTTTTCTCGTCTGACTTCAGTCCTTCGAGTAATTTAGCTTTCTCTTTCTCGAATTCTTCTTGTGTGAAAACCGGGTTCAGTGCACCGTCTGCCATCAGTTCGAGCACACGGGCGCCGTACTTGGATAGTGCGCTGGCACTTGCACCGCTGTCCCAGAAGTTGATATCGGCTCCGAGGAAGTCGATTTCTTCATTGAATTTCTCCTTCGAGATTTTCTTCGTACCGTTGCCCATCAGCGAGCTGGTCAGGTCGGATACACCTTTCTTCGCTCCTTCTGCGTAGGGAGCGTTGTCAAGTGTAAGCGTGAAGGATACACGTGGCAATTTGTGGTTCTCGACCACCATCACCTTGAGTCCGTTCGGAAGTTCGAACGTTTGTGGTTTGCCGATATTGATCTTCGGCGATGGGCCTGGTTTCGGCTGCGGGATTACTTGTCCTTGCATGGCGAAAGATAAGAACAGGCCAGATAATGCTAAAAATATTTTTTTCATGATAGATGCTTAGTTTTGGGCTTTTTCTTGGGTCGGAACATAACGGAGGATAAGACGTTGGTTCGGGTTGAGGTATTTTTTAGCAACCTCCCGGATTTCCTCACGTGTGATCGAACGGTACAGATCGAGCTCGGTGTTGATCAGGTTGACATCCTTGTAAAGAAGATAGAAAGTAGCAAGGTTATCCGCTACGCCTTCTACACCTGAATTCGCGTTGACATACTGATTCTCATATTTGTTCTGGAGTTTCTGGAACTCACTTTCCGAAATCAGGGTCGTTTGCAGTTTGGTGACTTCTTCGTCGATTTCTTTCACCAGGTCGTCCATGGTAAACGGCGACTGCGGCAATCCGTAGATAAAGTAGGTGCCATAATCTTCCTGGCTGTAGTTGAAGGCCGCCATTTGGAGGGCCATTTTCTTGTCGTCAACCACTTTTTTGTAGAGGCGTGAGCTCTTACCGTCGCTGAGGATGGTAGAGATCATATCCAGGATACGGGCATCGCGGGTCTTCATAGACGGGGTGCGGTAGGCTGTTACGACCATCGGCAACTGGATGTTCGGATCTTCGAACGTTGCGTTGATTGTTTCGGTGATCGGCGCTTCTGTGTAAGTCTGACGCGTTACCGGTGCTCCTTTCGGGATACTGCCGAAGTATTGCGTTATCCATTTTTTTGTCTGGTCGATGTTTCCAAGGTCGCCCGCCACTACCAATACGGCATTGTTCGGGATATAGAACTTCTTGTTGAACGCCTGGAACTCCTCGAGTTTGGCTGCATCCAGGTGGGCCATATCGCCGATGGTCGTCCAGCGATACGGGTGGTTCTTGAACATGTATTTCTTCACTTGTGGAAGAAGTTGTCCGTATGGACTGTTGTCGTAACGGAGACGTTTCTCTTCTTTCACCACCTCATTCTGGGTGTCGACCCCGATTTGGTTGATGACCGGGTGAAGCATCCGTTCTGATTCCATCCAAAGACCCAATTCAAGGCTGTTGGAAGGGAATACTTCAAAGTAGTACGTACGATCGTCGGTTGTATTGGCGTTGTTTACACCACCGTTCGACGTTACGATTTTGAACCACTCGCCGCGTTTGATGTTTTCGGTACCTTCGAAAAGAAGGTGTTCGAAGAAGTGCGCAAATCCTGTGCGATCAGGTTGTTCGTCTTTTGCACCCACGTGGTACATCACCGAGGTGACGACGACAGGCGCGGAGTTGTCGTTGTGAAGGATGACGTGAAGCCCGTTGGGCAGGTCATACTCCTCGAAGTTCACTTTCTGGGCCGTAGCGGCTCCACCTAAAGAGAGTACAGCACCTAAAGCCATCAATGATTTTTTCATAAGTTACTATTTTGTTGCGAGCGTTGGTCGGCCAACGTTGGTTTTTGTTACGCAAAAGTAGGAATAAGTTTGTTTGGAAGTCGAAAGTCAAAAGTCGAAAGTCGAAAGTTGAAAAGATCACACGTTGGAAGCGGATGTATAGCCTGGAAAAGCGTGATCCCCCGGCTAACGACTACCTCACACATGGGTAAATTCCTCATTTTGAATCACCCCTTTTGACTTTTGACTTTCCACTTTCCACTTTTTCCTTGCCCGTTACATATTTATTCCTATATTTGCAGCCATTTTATAAAC
>DATGXZ010000502.1:0-1545 GCA_035298445.1 Flavobacterium sp. | reverse complement strand
GGGCTGATGTTTCGGCAGTTGTGGCCGTAGTAGCCGCAAGTATTTCGGCGAAGTGGGTCACCTCTTCGGTTTCAACTTCTTCGATTTCGGCGACCGGAGCGGCCACTGGTGCCGGTGCCGTTTCGACGGGTGCTGTCGCTGTCGGCTCGGATCCGGTTTTCAGAATATCGAGTTGCTCTTTGGCGAAGGTGTAGATTTTACGTGCCTGTATTTTCGGCAGGTTATCGATGGAAATGACCAGTTCGGTATGGGTGGTGAAGGTAAACTCGGAGCCGAGGATGCCTTCTTTCACGAAGGTCGTGTCGATATCGTCCCAGGTGTAGTCGGTGAAGTCCATTGACAGGCCGAGATTCTTGGGTTTGCAGATGATAATCCGTTTGTTGGTCAGTACGATGCTGTCGGGGAACACCGTGAGCACCGGGTTTTTCTGTACGCCAATATAACCAATCTCTTCGCCGCGCATCAACAGGTCGTTGAGTTTGTGGGTCACTTTCTCGACCGCTTTCGGGTCTTGTTCTTCGTTGAGGAATTTCCGAATCTGTTCTTTCATGTTGTGGGCGTGTGGTTACGGCTGCAAAAATAACTCAATCGGCTGATTCGGCGATTTCCGCCTGCGCTTTTTTGGGTAAACTTTTCAGCACCAGTTCGTAGGAATGGTCGATGAGTGCGCGCACCATGCTATCGGGCACGTCGGCATTGACGGCGACCGTATTCCAGTGGATTTTGCTCATGTGGTAGCCGGGTTGTATACCTTCGTATTCGGCACGGAGCTCAGCGGCGCGGTCGGGGTCACATTTAAGGTTGACGGCGGGGCTTCCCTTCTCCCACTCCGACAGTGACGCGAGTGCGAACATTTTGCCACCCACTTTGAATACGAGAGTGTCTTCGTCAAAGGGGAAATGTTCGGTGACGGCTTTCTTGGCGAGGCAATATTCGAAAAAGTGTTGGATATCCATAAGGGCTTACTGACATTCACAAAATGGTTATGACGCGACCGATTCGTCGCGCGGGCGGTCGGCTTAGACCTCAAAGGTTTTTAAAACCTTTGAGGTCTAAAGGTAAAAACTGTGGTGGAGCCGTGGATACGGAAAAACCGCCTAAAATGTTAAATTATCAACCTCCGCTCTTTTGAAACCGATTCACCGAGTGATCCACTTTTGCGGCCCCGATGGCAGCAGAAAGGCCGACACGGCAGCCGGGGGGTGGGGCCCGGCGGCGGCAGCGACCAACGGAAGCTCGACGGCGCGGATGCCACACCCGCGGATGCCGCGAGGACTTGACGCGAACAGCGGGGAATGTCCGCCCTAATGATTAATTATAAGATAAACGTTTAAAGCGTGATGTCTTTTTCTGCAAATCGGACGCCATACGTGGCCAGTTCCGCGAGTATTGGCTCGTAGACATCCGGGCGAAGGGGCAGTTGGACGCCGGGTGTGCTGATGGTTCCGTTCAGGATCATCAGTGCCGCGATTGCGACCGGAAGACCGACCGTTTTGGCCATGGCCGTGTAGGTACGATCATCGCCTATGACGACCATTTGCGAAT
>DATGXZ010000501.1:0-5511 GCA_035298445.1 Flavobacterium sp. | reverse complement strand
GTATCAAGACAAATGTTCTCGGCGACTACAACTACACCGATACAACAAAAAAATATCGAAATACCTCTGTCACGCTCAACCCGGAGGCCATAGCGCATTATGCAAACCGGGAAGGAATGTTCAATGACAGCATGGAGAGCCGGACTGGTTGGATCAACTATTTCCCTTCGTCTATCACCTATGATAATACCGTGTCCCATACTGGAACTTATTCCCTCAAAATAAACAATTCCGGTCCTGGGGAAATGGTAATCAATTCGGATACCTGGACAAAAATTGACAACGCCGCGGCCACGACGTACACCTATTCCGGCTGGGTCAAAAGTGACGGCACAAACCCGCAGGCTGAGTTGTTTCTCTTTATGAAAAGTGAAACCGAAACAGGTTATGCAACTTTGGTCGATAACGTCGTAACAACTACCTCAACCGATTGGACATATTTCCAAAAGACATTCAGCGTTCCGTCCAACATCAAGAAAATCAGCCTGCGAGTTGACAATAATTCTGCTGGCGTTCTGTGGTTTGATGATCTGCGGATACAGAAGACATCAGAGCCCGCTACCACCCTGCGCGATCTTAATGTCAGTTATAACGTATTCAAAAGCCCCTATGAAATAGCGGAAACCGGTGTGGAGAGTGTTGGCTTCTATTACAATTTCGAAGGGTCACGCAGTTCCATGTTCTTCGGGGGTACGCAAACGGACCGAATGCAGCGTCCGCTGCGCCGCCACTACTGTTTCGATGGTTCCATGGAAACAACGCACAATACTGCGACGGGTGCAGTCGAATTTGTAACCTACATTGGCGGTGATGCTTATTCGGCACCCATTATCATCAAAAGCGATGGATCGACGTCCACCACGTATTATTTGCATCGTGACTATCAGGGTAGTATTGTAGCCATTACAGATAAGGATGGTCTGATCGTTGAAAAGCGACTTTACGATGCCTGGGGTGCACTTTTGAAGGTTCAAGACAAATTTGGGGACGCACTATCCGGTTGCGGAATCGTAGATCGTGGATATACCGGACACGAACACCTTTCAAGTGTTGGCCTCATTAACATGAATGCCCGACTGTATGATCCAAAACTACACCGCTTCCTGCAGCCGGATAATTTCGTACAGGATCCACTCAACACCCAAAACCACAACCGCTACGGATACTGCCTAAACAACCCACTCCGGAATACCGATCCAAGCGGAGAAATCATACAAGCGATTGCGATAAGCGCAGCCGTTGCCCTCGTATCTTATTTGGCTATAAGTGCGTCACAAGGTCAGGCGATCACGCTGAAGGGAGCCATCAAATCTGTAATAATGGGAGCCGTCGGTGGTGCGGTTACATTTGGGATAGGCTCAGCTACCTCCTCGATAGCCCATTTTGGGTTGAAAGCAACCTGTCAGGCCTTGATGCACGGCATGGCGCAAGGCGGACTAAGTGCTCTTCAGGGAGGCGGCTTTGTAAGTGGGTTTGTAAGTGGCGCGTTGAGCAGTTTGGGAGCGAGTATGTGGCAAGGTAATGGGGAATTCAAGGGTTTCGCCTCAAAACTAGGTCTTTCCGACGTAGAAGGTATGTTGGCGTTTGGAGGTATAAGTGGCGCGGCCGGTGCCGCTTTAACTGGAGGAAACATCTGGCAGGGCGCATGCACTGGTATCATTGTTGCAGGACTAAATCATGCATTGCATGAAGAATTTGGTGTACAATACAAATTACATGTTTTGGAAGACTACGAAGGTGCTAACGGGTTCGGGCATCAGGCACTGGTTGGAGATATTGATGGTAAGTTGTTGTATGTCTCGAAAGATGGTACGTTAGAAAATGGGGGGATTTATGGGGAACCTAAGTACACAATTAGGCCCTCTAAGAGTTTTACCGAAATTGATGACTATTATTCAACTGTAGTGTCTCCTGGTAAACATTATGATGCTAGATTGACTTATTCCGTGACAAAAGCACAAATGCAGACCGCCCTAAGAACGGCAATTCAATTAGTAAAAATGCCATATAATCTCATCAATAATTCCTGTACAAGTATAGTTCAATATTCGTTGATAAAAGCTGGCGTTATAAACCATGTTGGCCCTATACCTAATGGAGCTTTTAAAGGAATGCGGAACCTCAGACCCGATAATTCCTCTTTCACGACGCCGTATACTGACTCTTTTACGATTAGACCTCGGGAGTGGGGCATCCGATAATCAGGAGTGCCGGCTTCAACACTTCCCGCCTATTTTGTTATCATTGTTATTTTTGACAATCCCATAAATAAACTAAATGCTACGCCTTTTAAAGAAAATTCTTATTGTCACTTCCTTTTTTGCAGTAAGTTGTATCAATGATTTATCTTTTTATGACGATAGCAAATCGGAATCTAAAGCAAACGGGCTATTAATAGGCGATTATAGATATTCCAAACCTATAATCATTGTGGAGGACAAGAAATACAAAATAATAGAGGCATGGACGTCATATAAATTTAAACACAGGGGATCAACAGACGCCTACAAAGACATATTCGCCTTTACCTTCATATTGGAAGATACGAAAAAAAATAGAGAACCTGACTTCGGATTAATCAACCTGATAGAATGCACAAATAAGGATGTCCTTTTTGAAAAGAAGGTCGGAATAATTGACTCCCAATTTAGGGTGTTTTTCAAACAAGCATCTATCGATAAAGTTGACACTATACGTTTCATCCTTCGGACTGACCGAAAAATCTGCGACTCCATAATGTTTGTCAAAAAATAGTTCTTTTTGCACCGTGACAGACAGCCCGAAAACAGATACTATCATGAAGGGTGCGGACATCTAGTCGACGGCAACGCCTTTTTAAAAACAAAAAGACTGTTGCACGGCTAAAATTGGAATCGAAACCAACGGCGAAATTACAAAACCAAATCCCGCAATATACCTGACGCCTTTTCCGGCGTGATATCACGCTGCGATTCCCCCAACATCTCATAGCCCACCATGAACTTCTTAACCGTCGCCGACCGCAGTAACGGTGGATAGAAATGCATGTGGAAATGCCACTCCGGATGTGTCTCGCCATCCGTCGGCGCCTGGTGGATGCCCGCTGAATACGGAAATGACGTGCGAAACAACGCATCGTATCGCATCGTAAGGTCTTTGATGAGGGCGGCATACGAACCGACTTCCGCGTCGGTCATATCCGTAATCCGGCCAAAGTGGCGTTTGCTGACAATCATCGTCTCGAAAGGCCATGTCGCCCAAAAAGGTACGAGCGCCACGAAGTGGTCGTTTTCGACGACGATGCGCTCGTGGGCGGCCAACTCATCTTTGAGGTAATCGGCCAACAGGCTGCGCCCCTCTTGTTTGAAATACGCCAGAAGATGGTCTTGCGTGCGCTGCACCAAGGTGGGCAACGACGACTGCGCCCAAATCTGTCCGTGCGGATGCGGATTCGAACAACCCATCACCGCACCTTTATTTTCAAAAATCTGGACGTAGCGGATGAAATCGCGGCTGCCCAAATCGGCATACTCGCGTTGCCAGGTGCGCACGACGCCTTCGATGGCACTAACGTCCATGTCGGGCAAGGTCAGGTCGTGGCGGGGCGAAAAACAGACGACACGGCAAAGGCCCTGCTCTGGTTGGGCGCGGAAAAAACCGCTTTCCGTCCCGCCGGTCACGGCATCCGGTTTTAAAGCGGCAAAGTCGTTATCAAAGACAAAACTGCCTTCGTAATCGGGATTTACCTCACCGTTCGCACGTTCGTTCCCGGGGCACAGGTAGCATGACGGATCGTGGTGAGGACGCACTTCTTTAGTGGCAACCTCTTCCTGTCCCTGCCACGGTCGCTTCGCCCGATGGGGCGACACCAATACCCATTCACCCAATAACGGGTTGAAACGGCGGTGCGGGTGTTCGTGATGGTCAAATACCGTCATAGTCAGGCGATTTTAGGGGTCTTACACGCCACTGTTCCATCGGCAATCTTGACTTTATAGGCTTCAAGCGCGACACCGAACTTTTCTTTATAAACGGTCGAAAGACGCTGGATAAGATCGTTTTGTTTGTCTTTCCGCACGAGGTTAATGGAGCAGCCACCAAAGCCGCCACCCATCATCCGGGCGCCGAGCACCCCTTCTTCCGCGCGGACGGCCTCCACCAAAAAATCGAGCTCGTCGCAACTTACTTCATAGTCGCGTGAAAGTCCATCGTGTGTGGCGTTCATCAGTGCACCTAGACGGACGAAGTCGGATTGGTCAAGTGCATCGACCGCTTCCTGCACCCGCCGGATTTCGTTCACCACGAAACGACAACGACGGTAGATCACCTCTTCGAGTGCGTCCTGAGCTGCTTCCACCTGTTCGATGGTGAGGTCACGGAAGGTCGTAATGCCGGGATGTCGTTGCTTTAACAGCGCGAAACCGGCCTCAACCTGTTGGCGGCGCACGTTATAGCCCGATGTGAGGTGGGTGTGTTTTACTTTACTGTCGAGCAAAAGCAGTGTATAATCGCCAAAATCGGCGGTATGATAATCATAGTCGAGTGTAGTGCAGTCGAGCCGGATCGCGTGGTTCTTCTTTCCGAAAACCGAGGCAAACTGGTCCATGATACCACAATTTACACCCACAAAAGTATGTTCGGAACGCTGGCCCATCAAGGCGATTTCCTGTTGCGTAAGCCCGAGGTCGAACAGCTCGTTCAGTGCATAGGCAAACCCACATTCGAGCGCTGCAGAAGATGAAAGTCCGGCACCCATCGGAATGTTACTTGCAAACGCCATCTTAAAACCCCGAACGGGCAACCCGCGCTCTTTGCATTGGGCCAATACGCCCAACAGGTAGTTCGCCCATGTCTTGTCAGACGGCACCACGGGATCGTCAATCGAGAACAACAGCGTGTCGTTCAGGTCGCCTGCAAAAAGGGTACATTGGTCGCCATGGTGTTCGGATACCGCGAAGCACACATACTTGTTGATGGCTGCCGGCAAAACGAAACCATCGTTATAGTCGACGTGTTCCCCAATGATGTTGATACGTGCCGGCGACAGAAACATCCGCTGCGGTTCCGTATGATAGTGCGTTTCAAATAAGGCCGTGACCGCACGTATGAGTTCCTTTTTCTTCATGGCGAGAGGGCTGGTTTATTCCGCGAAAGCGTCGAGTGCTTCGAGTGCATTGTGGTCGAAGTCCCACAGGGCCTGATTTTCGGCTGCAGATCCTTCCGTCGATTGGTTCCCGTTCCAGGCGATCCACTCTGTACCCCAATAGGCAAAACCGATACCCCACTGCGTGGTTTTGATGGTGCCTTTGAGAGAGTTCAGGTAGCTCTTTTGCCCGTAAGGAGTGGCCGGGAAGGCCGGAATCAATTGGTTTTCTAACCCTACAAGATTATTGGTCCAGTCGTTCCAACTCAACGTAAACGGATAGGCCGTTTCGGCTACGATCACCTTCTTCTGGTGGGCCGCACCGAGAGCATCGATGGTGTTTTTTACCTCCGAAAGACTCTTACCGTGCCACACCGGATAATAGGATA
>DATGXZ010000500.1:0-5674 GCA_035298445.1 Flavobacterium sp. | reverse complement strand
TACAACGTGACCAGCTATAAAGAAACTATGAACGGGATTACGACGTTCATTTTCGACGTCGACGGCGTACTGACCGACGGATCCGTACACGTGACCCCAACCGGCGAAATGCTTCGCATCATGCACATTCGCGATGGTTTCGCCATGAAAGCAGCGGTCGAAAGCGGCTACCACGTGTGCATTATTTCCGGAGGCAGCAACGAAGGGGTTCGCATCCGATTGCGCAATCTGGGTATTACCGACATCCACCTGGGTACGCCCGACAAGGTGGAGACGTTTAAAGAATACACCGAATTGTATGGCATCGATCCCAAAACGGTGCTGTATATGGGCGATGACATTCCCGACTACCACGTGATGCAACGCGTCGGACTCGCCACCTGTCCGCAGGATGCAGCCCCCGAAATCAAAGCCATTTCCCACTACATCTCCCATCGATACGGCGGACGCGGTGCGGTTCGTGATGTCATCGAACAGGTGATGAAGGTACAGGGCAAATGGCATGTGTATTACGACGGCAAACACGACTAACCACACCTCTCGGTTTCTCAGTTCCTCAGTTCCTCATTTTTCAGTTCCTCAATTCCTCAATTCCTCAGCTTCTCAGCCCTCATGAATCCAAATTTACGACTGCACCGCAACCTTGTCTATACGACCATCGATTCGCTTAACGCCATCTTCAACGACGGCGAATATGCCGATAAGGTGGTGGCGCGTGCCCTTAAGAAAGACAAACGTTGGGGAAGCCACGACCGCAAGTTCGTAGCCGAAACCATTTACGATATCGTCCGCTGGAAACGCCTGTATGCCGCTATTGCGGATGTCAAAGAGCCATTCGACCGCGACAATCTGTGGCGGGTATTCGCTGCCTGGGCCGTGCTACGCGGTTACCCCATACCCGACTGGCGGCAACTCGAGGGCACTCCGGAACGCAAAATCAAAGGCCGTTTTGATGAACTGTCGAAAAACCGCGCCCTTCGTGAGTCAATTCCTGATTGGCTCGACGAACTCGGCGTGAGCGAACTCGGCGTTGAGTTATGGGAAAAGGAAATCGCCGCCCAAAACCAGTTGGCGAAGGTCGTGTTGCGCACGAACACCCTAAAGACGAACCGGCAGAAACTGCGGGGTATACTGATGGACCAAAATATCGAAACCGATGT
Source organism: Flavobacterium sp. (assembly GCA_035298445.1). GTDB lineage: Bacteria > Bacteroidota > Bacteroidia > Flavobacteriales > Flavobacteriaceae > Flavobacterium. The sequence continues at coordinate 4,514 of DATGXZ010000500.1, read as the reverse complement.
CCTGGAAGGGGTACCGGACGCCTTGGTACTTCGCGAACGCGCCAACGTCTTCCTCACTGATGCCTTCAAGGAAGGGCTCTTCGAAGTGCAGGACGCCAGTTCCCAACTCGTCGCCCAATGGGTAGACGTACAACCCGGTATGCGGGTGGTGGATGCCTGTGCCGGTGCCGGCGGAAAAGCACTGCACCTGTCGGCGTTGATGCAGAACAAAGGGCAGTTAATTGCCATGGATCTCTACGAAAACAAGCTCAACGAACTGAAACACCGCGCGCGTCGCGACGGGGCGTTCAACATTGAATACCGCGTGATCGATTCGACGAAAGTGATCAAAAAGCTGCATGAAAAAGCCGATCGGGTGTTGATTGATGCGCCATGCAGTGGACTCGGTGTGCTGAAACGCAATCCCGACGCCAAATGGAAACTACAGCCTGAGTTTTTGGACAACATCCGTAAAACGCAGGCGGAAATCCTTGAAAATTACTCCCGTATGGTCAAACCAGGCGGAAAACTGGTCTATGCTACCTGTTCCATCCTTCCATCGGAAAACGGCAAACAGATCGCCCATTTCCTCACGACGGAGGCCGGAAAAAACTTTACCTTTGTAAAAGATAAGAGTATACTCGCTTGTGAATCAGGATTTGACGGATTTTACATGGCCCTGCTCGAACGAAAATCATAATGCGAATGAAACCCCTATTTTCCTTTTTCCTTGCACTGCTGTCATTAACGGCACTGGCGCAGCCACCGGCCAATTACTACAATTCGGCCACCGGAACGGGCTACACCCTGAAAACTCAGCTGTTCAATATCATCAACAACCACGATGACCAGGGGTATAATGCAATCGACAACTTTTTTCCGACAGCCGACCTGGATGTCTACTATGAAAACGACGGCACCATGCTGGATCCGTATTCCGAAAACCCGTCCGGCAGCGACCCGTATAACTACTATCCCAACAGCGACGAGTGCGGAAATTACTCAGGCGAAGGCGATTGCTTCAATAAAGAACACGTCGTTCCCCAATCCTATTTCAACCAGGCCACTCCAATGCGGGGTGACGCCCACCACTTGTTACCTACCGATGGACGTGTAAATGGTTTCCGGAGTAACTATCCCTTCGGCGTAGTAGGCAGCAACCTGGTTTCCCAAAGCGGCATTTCCAACCCTACGCAAAACGGGTCCAAATTGGGCAACAATAGCAATACGGGCTATGCAGCAGGCTACACAGGCGTTGTTTTTGAACCGATTGACGAATTCAAGGGCGACATCGCGCGCATTATCTTTTACTTTGCCACGCGTTACCAAAGCCAGATGCCCGGGTTTTATACCAATTCCAATGTAAGCTCCGTGCCGGCCAAAAACATGTTCGATGGTACTTCCGCCCAAACCATAGCGACGCCCTTCCTGAATATCTTCTACCAATGGCACCTGCAGGATCCGGTTTCGCAAAAGGAAATCGACCGTAACAACGCCATATACAACTACCAGAACAACCGCAATCCGTATATCGATCATCCGGAATGGGTGGTGAATGTATGGGGATCTGCCCTTTCCATTACGACCCATCTGCTGGAAGACGGGTTTACCGTATTTCCCAATCCGTCGACCAACCACACCATCACCGTGCGCTCGGGCATCCGACCTGAAAGGATGGAGATTGTAGACATACAGGGACGCGTGATACAACAAGTGACCATCGACAACGGGCCGACGGGTGATATTTCCGTTACCGACATCCCGTCCGGACTCTACTTCCTGAAAGCCTATGCCGGAGCGGAAACCGTCGTTCGAAAAATCGTCATCCGTTGATGATTTTCAGGTAAAAGATAGCGCCGAGTCCTTTTTTCGAGTACATTTGGCGGCTTTTCCTTATCTGAAATGAAGAATCTCTATACTTTTTTGGCGGTTGTCGTATCGATTGCTGCCATGGCCCAGGCGGGCGCTCCTTCCACCTATTACAACGGCTTTAACTGGACGTTGACCGGCACGGCGCTAAAGACGGCGCTGGCAACTAAAGTCACCACCACCCACGTCAACCAACTGTCATATGACGAGGTGTGGAACGCCAACAAAATCGTCGATAAAGACCCGACCAACGCCAACAACGTTGTCTTAATTTATGGTTGGGAAGATGGTACCGACGGCGATGTTACCAACGATCTTTCGCGCCCGAAGAACGACAATGGCGGCGCAGTCGGTGAGTGGAACCGCGAACACACGTATGCCAAATCACTCGGAAATCCTGATTTGGGAGAATCCGGACCGGGTGCCGATGCCCATCACCTGCGGGCTGCGGATGTAGAGCGTAACAACCTTCGCGGCAGCCGGAAGTTTGCCGCCGGATCCGGAAATTCGGGCACCGTGGGGTCTAACTGGTATCCGGGTGACCAATGGAAAGGCGATGTGGCCCGTATGATGATGTATATGTACCTCCGTTACGGCGACCAATGCCAACCGGATAATGTAGGCGTCGGCACCTCGGTAGCCAGCGATCCGAATATGATCCAACTGTTCCTGCAATGGAATGCCGATGACCCGGTATCTACCGTCGAAGACCAACGCAATACCTATCTGGGCAATGCCAACAACGCATATGGTCAGGGGAACCGCAATCCGTTCATCGATAACCCCTATCTGGCGACCCTTATCTGGGGAGGACCCGCCGCAGCTAACCGTTGGCCTAACGTCTTCCTTTCCGCTTCCACGTTCGATTTCGAATCAGCAGTTTCCGTTTGGCCAAATCCATCCACCAACCACGAAATACATATCGATACACCGGTTCAGGCCGAGAGCATCGACATCATCACGATAGACGGACGTTTGTTCCAACACATCCAGCCTTCGGGCCTGTCACAAACCCTTTCGGGTGTTCCTTCCGGACTCTACCTCGTAAAGATCGCGGCGGGTTCTCAGCAAGCAGTTAAGAAAATCGTTATACAATAGCGAAAACCAAGCCTTACAAACGAAAAAGCCTCCCGGAAAAGGAGGCTTTTTTATATTGGAAATAACGGTAATTAATCATTCATCGAAATCAGGAATTCCTCGTTGTTCCGTGTCTTTTTGAAACGGTCATTGATGAAGTCCATCGCTTCCACCGGATTCATATCCGACAGGTATTTCCGCATGATCCACATACGTTGCAGGGTCTTTTCATCGAGAAGCAAATCGTCGCGACGTGTACTTGACGACATCAGGTCGATGGCTGGGAAGATCCGCTTGTTGGCAATCTTACGGTCAAGTTGCAATTCCATATTACCCGTTCCCTTGAATTCTTCGAAGATCACCTCGTCCATTTTGGATCCGGTATCGGTAAGGGCTGTCGCGATGATACTCAGGGAACCACCTTTTTCGACATTCCGCGCCGCACCGAAGAAACGTTTTGGTTTCTGTAGGGCGTTGGCATCGACACCACCCGATAATACTTTACCCGACGCCGGTTGTACGGTGTTGTAAGCCCGCGCAAGACGGGTGATGGAATCCAGGAGGATGACCACGTCGTGTCCGCATTCGGTGAGGCGCTTGGCCTTCTCCAATACGATATTTGCAATCTTCACGTGCTCCTGCGGCTCACGGTCAAAGGTTGAGGCGATGACTTCACCCCGCACCGAACGCTGCATATCCGTGACCTCCTCCGGACGCTCGTCGATCAACAAGACCAACAGGTACACTTCCGGGTGGTTGGCCGCGATGGCGTTGGCAATATCCTTCAACAACATGGTCTTACCTGTTTTAGGCTGGGCCACAATCATACCACGCTGTCCTTTTCCGATAGGCGAAAACAGGTCAATGATACGCGTTGAAATTGAACTTTGCTTCTCCGCCATACGGAATTTCTCCGACGGAAACACCGGTGTAAGGTGTTCAAACGACACACGGTCACGCACCACCTGAGGGTCAAAGCCGTTGATTTTGACGACTTTTACCAAAGGGAAGAACTTCTCCCCTTCTTTGGGCGGACGGACAACACCTTTTACGGTATCACCGGTCTTGAGTCCGAAAAGCCGCACCTGTGAACCCGAAAGATAAATGTCATCCGGAGACGCCAGGTAGTTATAATCGGAAGAACGGAGGAAACCATACCCATCAGGCATCATTTCCAGTACACCTTCCGTTTCGATCAATCCGTCGAATTCGTAATCCGAATCGCGGTAGTTGACCGGTCTCTGTTTTTTGAAATTAGCGTTCTGCTGCTGGTTGTTGCCATTTTGGTTCTGCCCGTTACCGTTTTGGTTCGGGTTGTTACCATTTTGGTTATGACCATTTTGAGGTCCGCCGTTAGCATTATTCCCATTAGACGGATGGCCACCATGCGGGGTGTTTCCATTCGGTTGGGATGGCCCGCGGTTCTCCCGCTGTTGCGGATGGCGATCGTCGCGGTTGCGCTGGAAGGACGGTGAAGCCGCCGGCGCCTCTCCTTCTGCCCCGCCTTCATTGGAAGACGGTGCCTGGTCGCGGTTGCGGTTCTGTTTCCAGTCTTTTTTGCGGTCGAACTCGCGCTTCCGGAACTCATT
>DATGXZ010000499.1:0-1794 GCA_035298445.1 Flavobacterium sp. | reverse complement strand
ATTGTAGGGGATGTCGTTTTTGGTGCGTCCTGTAGTGTCTGGTTCAATGCTGTGGTTCGCGGCGATGTGCACCACATCCGGATTGGTAATAAAGTCAATATTCAGGACGGTGCTGTAATCCATTGCACGTATCAGAAGCATCCTACCGAAATTGGTAACAACGTCTCGATAGGGCATAATGCCATTGTTCATGGTTGTACGTTGCACGACAACGTGTTGGTAGGAATGGGAGCCATTATTATGGACGGGTGTGTCATCAACAGCAACTCTATCATCGCGGCGGGCGCTGTCGTGACGCAACATACAGTAGTGGAGTCGGGTTCTATTTACGCTGGTGTGCCCGCTCGTAAAGTGAAAGACATCAACGAATCGGAATTTGCGGGTGAAATTTCGCGTATCTCCAATAATTATGTGATGTACAGCAGTTGGTTCCGCGAAGACGATCAGAATGAGCGTCGCTCAACGGAATAGTCATTTCCTATAATACTTCGAAGTACTTCCGGGTCTGCGTTTGTGTAGAAATGGGTGTAGGGTGCCGCTGAAGAAGTGTTCAGGGCATCGCGTTCCTTTAAGACATTTCGCGTTTGCCGCGCGACCGCTTCCCCCGAGTCGATGATTTTCACGTGTTCTGGCAGGATGCGGCGGATTTGTGGAATCAGGTATGGATAGTGGCTACAGCCTAACACGAGATAGTCGATTCCTTCTGCTACCATCGGATCAAGATAGGAGTGCAGCAATTGGTTCATCTCTTCGGATTCCATTTCACCGCTCTCAATGAGTTGCACGAGGCCATGGCCCACCTGTTCGATGATGCGCACGTCGTGATAGCTTTCGACCGCTTTATTGAAAAGCTCGCTATTTAGTGTTCCTTTGGTCGCGAGAATACCTATGGTTTGTGTTTCTGAATTGTGGGCGGCCGGTTTGATAGCGGGCTCGATTCCTATGAAGGGGATATCATAGCTGGCCCGTAATTCCCGAATCGCATTCGTAGTGGCCGTATTGCATGCCACCACTACGATTTTACAGTCCATACCGATGAGAAGGTCGGTGTTTTTCTTGCTTAGGGCGACGATCTCTTCTTTACTTCGTTGGCCATATGGAGCATTTGCGCTGTCGGCCAGGTAAATAGTGTTCTCATGGGGCAGTAGCCGGTGGATTTCCCTCCAGATACTGGTGCCGCCCACACCGGAATCAAAAACGCCTATGGGTTGTTCGTTCGCCATATTGGCAAAGGTAAAAAAAGAACCCGGACGTGGAGGTCCGGGTTACTAGATACTATTGCGTTTACGAATTAGAATCCGAGGTCTTTCTTTACGTCAGCCGTGATATCCGGGCCGTCTGCCAACAATAGGCCCGCCGCGTTGAACACATACTGGAAACCTTTCGCTTTGCCCACTTTGGCAATAGAAGCCTTCACTTTTTCCTCGATCGGCTTCATCAGGTCCGACTCTTTGGTTTGAAGTTCTTTCGCTGCAGTTTGACGGAACTCGTTGATGCGTTTTTCCATATCGTCTACTTCCTTACGACGGTCTTCATTCACTTTATCGCCTACTGTCGTAGCTTCACGCTCGTACTTTTCGATTTTTGTCTGGTACTCCGTTACCATCGTCTTGAAATCAGCGTCATACGTTTCGCTTAGTTTCTTCAGTTGGTTTTGGGCTTCCAGTACCGCAGGCATCTTTGACATAATTTCCTGTACGTCGATGTGTGCGCACTTTGCCTGAGCTTGAACCATCTGGCTTCCACCAAGGAAAGCAACGGCAGCGATCAGGAACGTTTTCAATTGTTTCATCA
>DATGXZ010000498.1:0-5580 GCA_035298445.1 Flavobacterium sp. | reverse complement strand
ATAAATCGATAGGGTTTGCAATGGAGTCACCGACACCCCATAGCCGAATGCCATCCACGGAAGTGAAATAGCCGACCAACGCGCGTCACCCGGTTGCGGGATAATGGGTTTACCTTCCCCTTCAAACGGAAGTCCCAGGGGCTTGTCGAGTCCGTATCGGTTGATCCGGTTCACAAACGTCTCCGGGTCCTTGCGGTAGTGGTTATACACCGCCTGCACCAGCACCGTATTCGATGAAATCTCAAACCCACGCGCCAAGGATACCCTCGGCTCAGCACCGCTATAGTGCGAATCTTTCACGCGATGGCCGCCGCTGTAGAGCATTTCGCCTCCGTGACGGTTGTAGACATCAGAGGTATCGGCACGCTTATCGTCTAACAACGCCAGCAGGTCAATCAACTTAAACGTAGAGCCCGGCTCATGCGATTCGGCTACGGCATAGTTTACGGTTTCGTAATAGGTGCTGTCTTTGGCACGCCCGAGGTTGGAGATGGCGCGGATTTCACCCGTTTTGGTTTCCATCACCACAACGCATCCGTGGTCGGCTTGGTATTCCTGGAGTTGCTTCAGCAGGGCGTGGTGGGCGATATCCTGTATGTATACGTCAATGGTAGAGATGACATCGTATCCGTCGTGCGGCTCGACCTCATTCTCATCGCGGATCGGCTTCCATTGCCCTTTTGCAATTTTCTGTTTGAGGATTTTTCCGTCGGTACCGTTCAGGTAGTTGGCAAAAGCTGCTTCGATACCTTTGCTGATGCGCCTGCCGTCACCGCCGATGCGATCGTAGCCGATGGTCCGCAACGCCACCTGACCGATTGGGTATTCACGAACCGTTTTCTGGTCCATGATGAAACCACCTTTATACGGTCCTTTGTTGAAGAGCGGAAATCCCTTCACCCTCATATACTCGGTGTAACTGAGTCCTTTCGCGATCAGGAAGTAGCGGTTTTTGTGGTCGCGGGCCCGGGTCAGGGCGTTCTCATAGTGTGCGGCTGACTTCCCGAACATCTCCGAAAGCGACTCTGCCAGCGCGCCGAGGTTCTTGTCGAAATCTTCCTGCTTGGGCGCTACTGCATCAAAACGGATATCGTAGTTGGGAATGGACGTCGCCAGCAAACTGCCGTCAACCGAGTAGATATTGCCCTTATTGGCCGGGATGACGAAGCGTTTCACCGTGCGTTCTTTGGCCAGTTTCCGATAATAGTCGCCTTCGACCAGCTGGATGTTCGTCATTTTCACCACGACGGCAACAGCCATGATGAAAATCACGACAGCAAACAGGTACATCCTGTGGGCGATCTTTTTATCGTTGTCTACCATAGTTTATCGAAAAAGCCTTCTTTCTTCGGCTGCTTTACCCTGATTTTGACGGGCGGTACGGCAGACGGATAGATGTGGCGTTCCTGCATCTTCTCGGCGATGGTCGATTCCATTTTCAGTTTCATCAACTGGGAACGGCGGTCGACGAACTCCGAGCGCAGTTCCTTCACTTCATTGGTCAGCACCGCAATGCGGTACGTCTTTTCATCATAGCTGTTATTGTTGCCGATCATCACGATGGCCAGCAATACCAGGAAAAGGATAAACCTCCAGTTACGGAAGGCATCCTCATTGACGAGGAAACGGGCTTTGAGTATGTTGTAAACCGCGTTCTTCATTTTCCGGTACGTTCGGCAATACGCAGTTTGGCACTACGCGCACGGTTATTCACGGCAATTTCTGCTTCATCGGGAACGATCAGCTTTCCGACGGGAACGAAGGGCGTTTCGTAATTCCCGAAGAAATCGCGTTCCGGTTCGCCCTCGAACATCCCGTTCCGGATGAAACGCTTCACCAACCGGTCTTCGAGGGAGTGATAGGAGATGATACTCAGGCGGCCGCCGGTCTTCAGCAGGTCGTTCATTTGGAGCAGGAATTCCTTCAGTACCTCTAGTTCCTGGTTCACTTCTATCCGGATGGCCTGATACATCTGGGCCAGTATTTTGTTGCTTTTGTGGGCCGGCAAAAAACGCGACAGCACCTGTTTGAATTCTTCGGTGCTGCGGATGGGTTGCTTCATGCGGGCGTCAACGAGCGTGCGGGCGATGACCGGGGCGTTCTTGAGTTCGCCATAGTCGAGGAACACGCGCCGGAGCTGTAGTTCCTCGTATTCGTTGATGACGCGAAATGCATTCAGGTCGTCGTTTTGGTTCATCCGCATGTCGAGCGGCGCATTGAACCGTGTTGAAAAGCCGCGCTCGGGTACGTCGAATTGGTGGGACGACACACCGAGATCCGCCAAAACACCATCGACCTGGCGCACGCCGTGAAGGCGAAGAAAACGGCGGATAAACCGGAAGTTCTCATTGATAAGCACGAAACGATCGTCGTCAATGGCGTTCTCTACGGCATCGACATCCTGGTCGAACGCAAAAAGGCGTCCGTTGGGCCCCAGCCGGCGCAGGATCTCACGCGAGTGTCCGCCACCGCCAAAGGTCACATCAACATACGTCCCGTCAGGACGAATGTCGAGTCCGTCGACCGTAGCCGACAACAATACCGGATTATGATAGTCCATCACCGTCATCATTTGCACCCCCCATTACATCTTCTGCCAGCGCCGCAAAGTCGACGTCATCGCCAGACACGGCACTTTCGTATTTCTGTTTGTCCCAGATCTCGACGATATTGACTTTTGACGAGAAGACCACTTCCTTCTGGATTGAACTGAAGTCTTTCAGGTCTTTCGCGATCAGTATCCGCCCTAAATCGTCGATTTCAATCATTTTCACGCCCGCCATAAACCGGCGGATGAAATCGTTGTTCTTTTTGTTGAACCGGTTGAGTTTGTTGATTTTGGCCATCATCAGGTTCCATTCCGACATCGGCCACAACTCCAGACACGGGTCGAAAACCGAACGTTTCAGCACGAAACCTTCCGCCAATACCGGCGCAAGCTGCTTCTTCAAGGGAGCCGGCACTATCAGCCTTCCCTTGTCATCTGCCTTGCATTCGTATGTTCCGATGATGGTAATCAACACATTAAGATTTTACCCGTGGTTAAGCAAAAATAACGATTTCCTCCATAAATCTCCACAATGCCCCACTTTTGTTGATAAGTTTTCCCTTTATCCCCCACCCGGCCCACCAGCAGCCACGAACCACGCGGCATGGCCTCGATCAGCCACAGTGGTAAGCGGAAAAAAAGCCGCCCCCTTTTGGTTGAAACTCCTATATTTGTGGGGATTTTAAGAAAGGCCCGTACGCATGACCTACCAATTGAAAAAAGAAGGCAGATACACTTACTATGAAGCCGGTGAAGGAACGCCGATCATTGTGCTTCACGGACTCATGGGCGGGCTGAGTAATTTTGACGGAGTAGCCGATTATTTCCCGAAACAGGGATATAAAGTGGTCATTCCGGAGTTGCCGATTTACACACAAAGCATCCTGAAAACCAACGTGAAAGCCTTTGCGAAATTCGTGAAGGACTTCATTACATTCAAAGGGTTCGAGCGTGTGATTCTGCTGGGAAATTCATTGGGCGGACACATCGCGCTCTACCACACGAAGATGTATCCGGAGAAGATGCTGGCCCTGGTGATCACAGGAAGTTCCGGACTTTACGAAAACTCGATGGGCGACAGTTATCCGCGTCGGGGTGACCGCGATTACATCCAAAAGAAGGCGGAGGAAGTGTTTTACGACCCGAAAATCGCCACACCTGAGATTGTCGAAGAGGTTTATGCCGTAGCGAATGACCGCCTCAAACTTATCAAGACCCTGACCATCGCCAAGAGCGCCATCCGTCATAACATGGCGAAGGACCTGCCGAAAATGCACGTGCCGACCTGTATCATCTGGGGTAAAAACGACAAAGTAACACCACCGGAGGTAGCAGAGGAATTCCACAAACTATTGCCGCATTCCAGCCTCTACTGGATTGACCAGTGCGGGCATGCCGCGATGATGGAGCACCCGAGTGAATTCAACCGCCTGATGCACGAGTGGTTGCGGGAGCATCATTTTTGAGTAACGGAGGAACTGAGCAACTGAGAAACTGAGGGGTTGACGAACTGCGCATTTGAGTTTGCAGGTTATTGGGCCATTTTCCTTTATCTACTATCCGGCATCCGGAACAAGCACATATGAAAATAACATCCGCCGAGTTTATCGTCAGTAATTCCGATGCGGCCAAGTGCCCGAAAGACTGGATTCCGGAATACGCATTCATCGGACGCTCGAACGTAGGCAAATCGTCGCTGATCAACATGCTGACGAACCACAAAAGCCTCGCAAAAACCTCGGGCAAACCAGGTAAAACGCAGTTAATCAACCACTTCAAGATCAACAACAATTGGTTTTTGGTCGACTTGCCCGGCTATGGTTACGCACGGGTTTCGAAGAAAACGAAAGAAACCTTCCAGAAGTTTATCACCGATTATTTCGAAACGCGCGAACAGTTGTCGTGTGCGTTTGTCTTGATTGATATTCGGCTTGAAGCCCAAAAAATCGACCTTGAGTTCCTGACGTATCTGGGCGAAACCGGTATTCCGGTCGCGCTGATCTTTACCAAAGCCGATAAGGTTGGGAAGACGAAGGCACACGGATTGGTCGCGGATTATAAGAAAACGCTGCTGGCCGGCGACTGGGAAGAGATGCCACCGTATTTTATCACGTCATCAGAGGACGGCACGGGTAAAGAGGAACTACTGGCGTTTATTGACGGAATCAATAAGGAGTTGTTTAAGGGAGAGGGGTGAGAAGAGAGGGGTGAGAGGCAAGAAGAAAGAAGAAAGAGGCAAGAGGAGAGCGGACTGATGGGACGGATGGTGCTTTACGAGTCAACGTTACCAGGTCGGTGAATGTTTGAAGGCCGCGTCAGCGATCGCAGCGATTGTCTGAGCTTTGCGACGCTTTTCGCGGAGTAAAGCGAGCGCGGAGAGCGCGACGGCGCGCCAACAATCTGTTAGATGACGGAAATTCCCTGCGCCGGGACGCCCAAAAACCTACCGTTACAATCGGAAAGCGATGCTTCCGTTACTTTTTTAAGTCGAGTTTTTCAGCGAAATACTCACAGAAATCCCGCATGGTGTCGGCCATTTTCTCGTCGCCGGTAGCGCGCTGGTAGGTGTCAGACATGGCCACCAGGGTTTGGTGGAAAAACACCTTCATCTCATCGACGGGCATGTCTTTGGTCCAGAGGTCAATGCGCAGCGTTTCCTGCGGCTTGCTGTCCCAGACCGAAAGTAAAAGCGCTTTGGTAGGCTTGTTTACCACGCCGCCATCACGGGCCGTCCAGGTCATTTTTTCGGGAATACGATTCGCGTCGAGGGCGATCTTGATGCGGATTTCAGAAGACGTATCAGTCATTGGATAATTTCGGTTTGTAGCGTGATCCGGTGAAGATCTCATTAGCATCCATGGCAAGCAGTTGCGTCAGGCTCACCTCTTCGTTTTGTTCCATATAGGCGCGGACGATCTGCCAGCCGACCCAAGTGCCGATGCGGCCCGGCGTTTCGTTGTCGACCTCGAGATAGAACTTCGAAAACGGGGCCGGATTTATAAAGCGGTTGCCGAGTCGACCGTCGGTACTAT
>DATGXZ010000497.1:0-5445 GCA_035298445.1 Flavobacterium sp. | reverse complement strand
GATTGCCGTTTTTCTTCAATGAGTTCTTCCATGTCCTGGTCAGAGGACGGACCCACGTTGAAATCACCATCCGTCGCCAGGATCACCCGGTTGTTTCCGCCTTTGATGAAATGTTCGGAGGCAATGTCATAGGCAAGCTCGATACCCTGTCCTCCCGCGGTACTACCCCCAGCCGACAACTTGTTCAGTGCGTTGAGGATGGTATCTTTTTCGTCACCTGGAGTAGACGGTAGCACCACGCCTGCTGCACCGGCATACACGACAATCGCTACCCGGTCCTGGTGCCGCAGTCGGTTTACAAGCACCTTGAACGATTCCTTCAACAACGGCAGTTTATCGGGGCTGTCCATCGAGCCTGATACATCAATCAGGAACACAAGATTTGAAGCCGGTAGTCGATCACTCGGCAGGGACGCGGCCTGGAGACCGATACGCAGCAGTTTGTGCCGGCTGTTCCACGGGCAATCGGCGTATTCGGCATGCACCGCCAACGGATCTTTTGTGACCGGTGGGGCATACTGGTAGTCAAAGAAGTTCACCATTTCTTCGATACGCACCGCATCGGGCGGCACAGGCTGCCCTTGGTTGATAAAGCGCCGGACGTTGGTGTAGGCGGCGTTGTCAACGTCAATCGAGAAAGTAGAAAGCGGGTGGTTGCGGGCGCTTTCAAAGGGGTTTTCGATTAAGGGTGGATATTCCTCCTGCGTGTCGCGCTGCCTTTGTTGTAATTCGCGAAGCCACTTCCGTACTTCCCGTTTCGATTTTTTATCACCGTTGTAGGTGACACTTTCGATCATGATGACGCCATTTTCTGCTTTTTTCCCATATAGTTTTAGGGCCTCATCACGGTTCATTGCCTCTACATCGTCGATATCATCAGAGGTCAGGACTTTTAGTTTCTCAGGCGATACAGGAACACCGTCGAGCAGGTAAAGTGGCGCGCGGCGTTTGTCGCTGCTCAAGGCCCGTTGCCATAGCACTGCGTTAGCTTCGGTAAGGGTGTCAGCTGCTGTTTTTTTCTTTAGGATTTTTACGAGTAGCGTGTTGGCATTGGACGCAACCTGCGCTGTCTTCCGGTTTTTACGACTGCGTTTTTTCGACGCTTTCCGCTCTACAGAGGAGCTTGATACGGTTACCGTACTTACATTGGATCGCGTTTTTGGACGCGTGATGTTATAGCCTTCCACTACCACTTCCACTAATGCGGAAGCAGCGAATTTCAATGAAACGTTTACTATTTGGCTTGGCTTTCCTAACGTTACGGTTTGTGATTCCATTCCAAGAAAGCTAAACACCAAGCGTTCGCCTTTTTGCGCCTTGATTGAAAACTTGCCATCGAAGTCGGTTTGAGTGCCTCGATTGGTACCTTTAACTACCACAGATGCCCCAGGCAAAGGTTCACCCTGCTCATCAGTTGCGACACCGTGATAGGTGTCACCTGAAGTCCCTTCAACCAGGTCCAATACGCGTTTTTCACCCATCACCGCTTGCTGTGTCGAGTCCACCGTTACAGGAAAGCGGTTGGCTGTCATCGAAGGTGTCGACAAGCTACTGGCGGAATTCGAAAGGAATGGCGTCATGTCTTTGGCAGCAGCTTTCTCTTTGGCTAGTGCCGGTTCATCTGCTGCGGCTATTTCGGTATTCGTGTCGGATTCAGACTGAGGCTCATACACAACAGCTTCCGTAGCGTGTTGCGGTGCGGGCGTTGACGGAGGCATAACCGTTTCAGGAACGGTTGTTTCGGAAGAAGGCGCTTTAGGGGCTGGTTCTTCCACTACAGGTTGTGTCGGTGCCGGACTGGGGTAACGGGGCACGGGTCGTGTATCGACAAACTCATAGGCTATGACGCCACAAAGTAGGATGGAGGCCGCTACCACCAGGCGTTTCCACCAGATGACCGGACGCTTCCGTTCGGTTCCCTCTAATTTTTCCGTTACCCGGTTCCAGACGTTTTCCATGGCCGGGAAATCCTGCATTTCCGCTTTTCGTGCGGCTTCGCGTAGTTTCGTTTCAAAAATATCCTGCTGTTCCATGTTACTTCGCTTGTTTGTAATAGAGTCCACCCACCAGGTCTTTCAACTTGGTGCGGGCGGCATTCAATTGGGATTTGGAGGTTCCTTCGGTAATGTCAAGTAGGGCCGCAATCTCTTTATGGCCATAGCCTTCGATGGCATATAGGCTGAAAACGGTGCGGCACCCTGCCGGAAGTTTGGTGAGCAACTGCAGCAAATCGTCTTCCTCAAGGTCGGTAGCCGCATCCGTCACAGGTTGCAGCGACGCCTTCATGTCGTCGACATAGAGGTTGAAGTTGATGCTTTTTCGCAAATACCGTAGGCATTCGTTGATGGTGATGCGTCGGGCCCAGCCTTCAAAAGCCGCGTTTTCCTTGAGTTGGTCGATTTTCGTGAAGATGATGTAGAACGAGTCGGCCAAGGCTTCCTCGATTTCCTCTTCCTTTTTCAGGTAGCGTCGGCAGGTATGGTAGAGCCGCGGCGCCAGCCGTTCATAGACCAGCCGTTGCGCGTCGCGTTGCCCCTTCCTGCAGCCATTGACGAGTTGTTCCTCCATTTTGTGGATGTTTACAGACTAAGAGAAGCCGTAACCGGAAATGGTTGGGAAGGTACGTAAAAAAAATGCGGTCAGGTCGAAATGACAAGGCGGTAGAGGGTGGTGAAGGGAGCTGCGACATCCTCGTCCTCGCAGAGTAGGAACGACATTCCGTCCGACGTCCGCGCTTCGAAGGCAAGTCCTTCGAACTTGTATTTTCCCGGAAGAACCCCTAACACAACTGTAGCGTCCGTATCCGGATTCCAGGTGCCGATCAGGCTTCCTGTCACTTCCCCGTCATAGTAGGTCGAGTCGGATGCTTCCGCTGCCGCCAGGAAGTAGATGGTGTCGTCCACGAGGGTCGCATCCGTAAAGGTCGCCGCCGTTCCGTCAATTGCAGGAAGGGCTATGGGGTGATACGAAAGCGTCGATCCGGAAACCGAAAAAATCCCATTGTGTCCGCCTGCGCCATTTCCCCTTTGGAAAAAATACAGGCCATTTCCCTTCGATACGACACCTTCGATATTGAACGCGTCGGGGTCGATACCCGAAACCGCCTGCATCCGTTCATACAAAGGCGTCAAATCTTCATATTCCACTGTGTGACGATTTGGGTCAACGACGGCCTTCGTTTGTCGATTGGGCCTTGACCCGGATCCATACACCTCAAGGTGACCGTCGCGCATCAATAAGGCCTCGAAGTCTGGTTTGTGCTTTTTCCCGATCTCAGCTTCCGGCTTTGCTGCCAGCGGTATCTGAACCATCTCCTCCCCTTCAAGGGAATGACCATAGAGGAAGGTGGCATTATCAGAGATGAGGTAGATCCAGCCGTTCGCCAGACAGAGTCCGGATGCGGCCCCGACTCCGGGTAAACGACGAAAGGCTTCGAGCGTGAGTTGCATAGCACAAAGTAAAAAAAATACCCCCGATTAACGGAGGTATTTTCGTGGATATATAGAGAGGGTTACGTTACAATTTAAACCCGTAGGCCAGTCGTAGGGCCAGAAAGCCTACGCCTTTTTCGCCGGGTCCGGTTTCCCAGTTAGGGAAATACTCGTAGCGGGCGCTCAGGTCGATCGAACGGGTGGCGTACCCAATGCCGGGAGCCAACAGTACAGAGGACTGGCTGTTGTCGCTGGTGACGTCAAATGCACCACCCACTTCGCCGAGGAGGTAGAGCTCTTCTCCGACGACAAAGCCTTTAAAGCCTAGTTTTACGGGAATGAATCCGAGGTCTTCCGCACCGGCATCCTCAAATTCGCTCTTCGCGAAAAAGTGGGTGTAACCGGTGGTAAGGGTAAACGAGGTGAACTTCGTAAGGTCGTACTGAAGTCGGGCGTCCCCGCCGAGTCCCCATGAGAACGGATCGTCGAAAACAGGTCCGGCACTGATGCCAAATCCGAGACGGAAGCCGCTGTCATAATTCTC
Organism: Flavobacterium sp.; assembly: GCA_035298445.1. Taxonomy (GTDB): domain Bacteria; phylum Bacteroidota; class Bacteroidia; order Flavobacteriales; family Flavobacteriaceae; genus Flavobacterium. Next base: position 1,470 of record DATGXZ010000497.1, on the reverse strand, counting down.
GGCTGCCTCTGGTAGGGTGCCACCCGGAGTCTGGGCGTGGAGTGACACACTTGAAAGTAGGGAAAAGGTAAGGGCAAGAAGGGCGAAAAAAGGGGTGGTCTTTTTCATAATAGGTATGTTAGGGATCATGTGTTTTGTGCGTCCTTTTCCTCATAAGGACACTGACAAAGTTAATATCGTGGTAATCGCTCCGTTTATAGAATTTCGATACCGTGTTATAAAATTCGCAAACACGGGGCTTCTCCGTACCTTTGCCGCCAAATTACCCACCGTGTTATCCTCTTATACCAAAGAATTCGCTTATAATATACGCTTAGCCTATCCCGTCGTGTTGGGAATGGTGGGGCATACGCTGATCAATATTGTCGACAATGTTATGGTCGGAAAGCTGGGCGCGACAGAACTGGCCGCCGTATCGCTAGGCAACAGCATGATTTTCGTGGCGATGTCGATCGGTATTGGATTTTCTACCGCGCTCACGCCGATGATTGCCCAGGCCGACGCGGAAAAAGACAAAGAAGGTGTGGCGTCAGCCTTCCGACATGGGTATTTCCTTTGTGCCGTGTTGGGAGTGTCGCTCTTTCTTTTGGTACTACTGGCAAAACCGTTGATGGTGTACCTACACCAACCGCCGGAAGTCATCGCGCTGGCCAAGCCGTTCGTTGACTGGGCGGCCCTTTCGTTGGTGCCGCTGGTGTTGTATCAGGCGTATAAACAATTTGCCGACGGACTCTTTATGACGAAGTACTCGATGTATGCGATCGTTATGGCGAATGTGGTGCACGTACTCCTGAATTACCTCCTTATATATGGTATCTGGATTTTTCCGAAGATGGGCATTGTCGGTGCCGGACTCGGAACGGTTATTTCCCGAACCCTGATGGTGATTTTCATGCATATGATCCTGGCGCGGAAGGAAACCTTGAAACCGTATTTCGCAGCCCTGCGGTTTACAGACTTAAAGAAAGACGTGTTGTCGAAGATCTGTTCGTTGGGTATCCCGTCGGCGCTTCAGATGCTGTTCGAAGTGGTCTTGTTTACAGCGGCCATCTGGCTCAGTGGAAACCTTGGTCCGAAAAGCCAGGCAGCGAACCAGATTGCGTTGAGCCTGGCCTCGCTTACGTTTATGTTTGCCATGGGACTCAGCGTGGTATCGATGATTCGCGTCAGCCAACAGCGCGGGTTGGGCGATATCCCGAACCTCGTCCGGATTGCACGTTCGGTGTTCCTGCTCGTCATTGTGATCGAGATCGTATTTGCTATCTTATTCTGTCTCTTTTATAAAGAACTGCCGTATCTCTTCCTCAATATGGAAAACACCCTGCAGTTGGCGGATAACTCAGAGGTAATTGCGATTGCATCGGAGTTGTTGCTCGTTGCGGCCCTCTTCCAAATCGTCGACGGCGTGCAGGTCGTGGTGTTGGGCGCGCTTCGCGGGATGCAGGATGTAAAGGTGCCGATGTATATCAC
>DATGXZ010000496.1:0-7683 GCA_035298445.1 Flavobacterium sp. | reverse complement strand
ATGCAGGAAAGGCTGCCACATCGACCGTGTTCGGACTCAAAGAGCGAAAAGCGGTTTTCCGGCCGGGGCTCGGCGCGGTGTTGATTGACGATGACTTCGATGTCAATGCACCTTATGACGTGCCGCATCGCGCCCAACCCGACCTTACGACGCCCTTCCCTTACGGCAACGCGGAACCGAAAGATACGGTGTTCCATAACGTCGACTATCCCAAACTGGAAGCAGCGGTGGCGCGGGCTTTCGATACATCGTGCCCTAAACTGAAACGGACGCGGGCAGTGTTGGTGGTTTATAAAGATCACATCCTGGCCGAACATTATGCCCCTGGCTTCACAAAGAAAAGCCGGGTTTTGGGCTGGTCGATGACCAAAAGCATCACCGCCACTTATTTCGGTATCCTACAGAAACAACGCAAAATCGACGTATTCGCACCGGCCCCGGTAGCCCAATGGCAAAAAGATGACCGTCGGAAAATTACGGTCAACGACCTGTTGCACATGAATTCCGGATTGGCGTGGGAAGAAGACTATACGAAGATATCCGACGTTACCAAAATGCTGTTCCAGGCGCGCGACATGACGGCGGTACAGGCAGAAAAGGAAGCGGTGGCCGCGCCCGACACCAAATGGAACTATTCTTCCGGCACCAGCAACCTGTTGTCGGGCATCCTGCGAAAGCAGTTTTCGTCCCAACAACAATACCTTGATTTTTGGTACGCCGCCCTCATCGACCGTATCGGGATGAACTCCATGCTCGTCGAAACCGACATGAGCGGGCATTTTGTAGGTTCATCTTATGCCTGGGCCACCACACGCGATTGGGCCAAGTTCGGCCTTTTGTACCTCCACAAAGGCAAATGGCAACGCGACCAGGTGTTCGATCCGTCCTGGGTTGATTATGTTACGACGCCCACAACCGGTTCCGACGGCCGTTACGGTGCTCACTTCTGGCTCAACACCGGCGGGTATTATAAAGATGCGCCGCGCGACATGTATTCCGCAAATGGCTTCCAGGGACAACGGGTGTTCATCATTCCGTCGAAGGGATTGGTGATTGTGCGGCTCGGACTTACGGAAGACCCGGCGTTCGACTTCAACGGGTTTGTGCGTGACATTGTCGCTTCGGTAAAATGAAAAGCGGCTGGGCCTTATTGCTGGTGACGACGGGGCTTTTCGCACAGCGGATACCCGTTCCGGAGGGATTGACGCCTCTCGACTCGATCCGCGGCGATCTCGATAAAGACGGGCGGGACGAGCGGGTAATCGTGTATGAAACCGTACTTCCCGATTCGGTTTACGCCAGTGCCGACAGGAAACTCTGTGTGTACAAAAGCGAAGGCGGACGTTGGATGCTCTGGCAGGAATCCGACCAGGCTTTGATGGGAAGTCGGGATGGTGGGATGATGGGCGACCCATATGAGGGGATTGACATCAAGGCCAACACACTCCGCGTTACCCAATCGGGCGGCTCCAGTTGGAAATGGAGTGATACGGACATCTATCGTTGGGATGGAACGGCCCTCCGCCTGATCGGACACACCAGTTACTTTGGACGGCCCTGCGACTACTTCGCGACATTCGATTATAACCTTTCGACGGGAAAAATCCATTACCGGCTTGACCCCGACCCGGATGGCTGCGAAGACGGCGCTTTCGAACCGCTGGAAGTCTATCATAAGCAAAAAGAGACCTTCTATTTCAAAAGTCCCATCATCACCTTACAGGACCGTAGCGCACACGATGTGACCATTGTAACGCCGAAGTACAAAGTAGAGCTGCATCTCTGACGACCCGTTACGGGAAACCCGTAAAAAAAGTTAATTTTTGGCCTTGCGGAGATGGCCCAATCGCGATGGAAATCGATCTTTCGTTACCTTTACCGGATGGAGATGGCCTATATGCAAACCCCCTTGGGTGTCGCCCGGATCGAAGGAGACGCGGCGGGCATATCCGTTATTTCTATTTTGGATGAACCGCAGCCGGTTTCCACTGAAATCCCAGAGGTATTGCAACAGGCCGTGACGGAATTGACCGCCTATTTTGCTTCCGGGCGGCGTGATTTTACGTTTGCGCTTGCGCCGGAAGGTACCGACTTCCAAAAACGCATCTGGCAACTTCTCGCCGAAATTCCCTATGGCAAAACGGTCTCCTATCTCGACCTGGCCCGTCGGTTCGGCGATGAGAAAGCCATCCGTGCGGTGGCCGCCGCCAACGGAAAGAACCCACTTTGGATCGTCGTCCCCTGCCACCGGGTCATCGGATCAGACGGGTCGCTCACTGGATACGCCGGCGGACTCTGGCGCAAAAAATGGTTGCTGGAGCACGAAAATCCCTCTGGTCAAACACGCTTATTCTAATATGAAGAAACTACTTGCACTGGCGCTTTTTAGCTGCGCTTCCCTGTCGGCACAAGTCGACAAAAAACTGGTCGGAACCTGGGAATTCGTCAAGACCGACGTCGCGCAAACTGAGAAGGCCGGCCTGCATCCTTCCTACACCATCAAAGATTTCACGTTGGAACTGTCGGCCTCAGGGGCCCTTCGCACCACCGAGCTCCACCGCAGCATCACCGGTACCTGGACGCTTTCGGATACGGGTAACACCCTGGAAGCCGAACTCGAAACCGGACGATTGCTCACGCTTTCTATCCGCGACTTAACTTCCGACCAACTGACCATACAATACCGTAACGGCATACAGGTTTTGAAAAGAACGTCGGCCGCAGACCCCGCCGTTACTTCCAATCCATTGCCCAAAACCGTCGTCACGACTAACCAACAGGTTGCCGGAAGATGGAAAGCCTCCGCCATCACTATGGCCGACGGCACGAAGGTTCCGGCGTCGGATATGCCGGACATCCGTTTTGGTTTCCAGGCGGATGGAGCGCTGGAGGCCGTTTCGCAGGGACAGTCGGTAGCCGGTAACTGGCGCCTCGGGCCCCGCTCGTCGACCCTTTTGGCCAGCCTCAACGGTGAAACCATCGTCTTCTACGTGCTTTCCGCGTCCGACGGGGCGATGACCCTGCGCGAAGGCCCGAAAGGCATGACCTTAGCGCTGTCGCGTTTACCCTGACACTTTTTTACACGCCATGATAGATAAAATTCCACTCCACAACCTCCTTTTCCTCGACATCGAAACCGTCCCGCAGGCGGAAAACTACCAACAGCTCGACGCTGAAACCCAAGAACTCTGGCAACAGAAAACCCAGTACCAGCGCCGGGATGAATACACCCCGGAAGATTTTTACGATCGTGCCGGAATCTGGGCTGAATTCGGAAAGATCATCTGCATCTCAGCCGGCTATTTTGTGGTGAAAGGCGACATCCGGCATTTTCGGGTCACGTCGTTCATCGGGGAAGAACGCAAACTCCTAAGTGATTTCGCCAACTTACTGAGCAACCATTTTTCAGGGCCGCAGTACCTGCTGTGCGGACACAACTCTAAAGAGTTTGATATTCCGTTTATCGCCCGACGCATGATCATCCACCAACTGCCCTTGCCCGACAAACTGCTGCTTTTTGGTAAGAAGCCGTGGGAAATTCCGCACCTCGACACCCTTGAACTCTGGAAGTTCGGTGACTATAAACATTATACCTCGCTAAAGCTGCTGACCAAGATACTCGGCATCCCGTCATCGAAAGACGACATCGATGGTTCACAGGTGGGGCATGTCTATTATGTAGAGAACGACATCGACCGCATCGTAACCTATTGCGAGAAAGACGTGATAGCCGTGGCGCAGATCCTATTGCGAATGCGGCGGGAAGAGTTGTTGATTGACGAGGAAATCCTGCATGTCTGATAAATTTTCGAACAGCGGCTCTTTCCGGCGTTCTGACTTTCCCTTACATTTACCAAAAAACCCGGTATGGTCTTAAGCAGGTTTTGGCTCGGCATCTTTATTTCCTCCATCGTTTTTATCTTCATCAGTCTTTTTACGGGAGGCAATTACACCCTTGATTTCCTTCTGAATGGAAAAAAGGATGACCCGATCCTGATTGCGGAGCACTACCGCAATGACCTGCCGAAATCCCTTCGCGACAGTCTGGTTCTCAGCGGGAAGGAAAAAGAGAAGACCTATGTCGTCAACCGCGACACACTCGACGCCGATACGACCTATGTGTATAAGAACAAAACCGTAAAAGTCTACAGCGGCGTCCAGAAATCGGACGGCCTGTTGCCGACGTGTAAGAATACGGTACTTGACCTCATTATCCCCCTGGTCGCGTATTTGGCCTTTTTCTGTGGCCTGATGCAGTTGCTGATTGACTCGGGCGCTTCTGAAAAACTCGCCCGGAAGTTGAGTCCGGTTTTCGTGAAAGTGTTTCCTTCTGTTCCGAAAAACCACGAGTCTATTTCGTATATGACGCTGAATTTTGCCGCGAATTTCCTCGGGCTCGATTCAGCTGCAACTCCCTTCGGACTGAAGGCGATGCAAAGCCTCCAGGAACTCAATCCGGATAAAGACCGCGCCAGCGATGCCCAGATCATGTTTATGTGCCTGCACGCGGCGGGCCTGACGCTGATTCCGACCTCTATCATCGGCTACCGGGCCGCCGAAAATGCCGCCAATCCGGCTGATGTGATGCTTCCGTGCATCATTACGTCGTTCGTGGGTACTATCGCCGCTTTCCTGATTGTGGGCATCCGCCAACGGGTGAACTTCTTCAACGGCGTGCTGCTCTCGGCCCTGATGGGGGTGATTGGGGCGATTGTCGGATTGCTGTATTACATCAATGGCCTTGACCTCATCGGGAAGAACGAATTCACATCAAACCTGTCGGCGCTGTTGCTGATCGGGATCATCGTGTTTACCTTACTTTTCGCGTGGCGGCATGAGAAGAAATTCACGGCACTTGACACGACGGTGTTCGACTCATTTGTGTCGGGCGCGCAAAACGGACTGAAGACCGGTGTGACGATTTTCCCTTATGTATTGGGCATGTTGGTCGCCATTTCGCTTTTTAGGAACAGCGGTTTGTTCGAAATCATCAGCCACGGGATTTCGGTTGCGTTCGCTTCCATCGGTGTCAGTCCCGAAGTGACGGATTCGCTTCCCGTGGCGATGCTGCGTCCATTTAGTTCAGGCGGTTCACGTGGTTTCATGATCGATGCGATGCGACAGGCCGGGCCTGATTCGTTTACGGGCCGACTGGTGTGTATCTTCCAATGCAGTGCCGAAACCACCTTCTACGTCATTGCGGTCTACTTTGGTTCGGTGAAGATTAAGGATACCCGCTATACACTCCCGACTATGTTGTTGGTGGACCTGATTTGCGTGGTAGCCGCCATTTTTGTGGCGGGATGGTTTTTCTGATATGAAGTGCTGTCTGTACATCGCCTTTTCGCTTTTACTGCTGGCGTGTCGGCAAGACCGGGCCGCAAGTCCTATTATGGAAGAGGCACCTGTAATCATCACCCCTACCCAGTTGCCCCTGACTTCTCACACGCTTAGGTTCGAAAAACCTGCGCCGGGCGGTCCGGATGATATCCAGATTTATGTTTTGAAGGATCAGGAGATTCCAGATGGGGGCCGTCTTCTCGACGTCCGATTCGATTTCCGCCTCAAAGGCCATGTCGTTTATAGCGAACGGCTAAAGGTCGACGACAATCGGTCAGAGCGCGGCGAGTGGTACCTCTCGGAAGGTTATTTCGACTCAGAAGGTGAAGTCGGCGATCCGCACATATTTGCCTTAAACTTTGGCTACGGCGCCTGTGGTTACACACAAACGGCGTTTATTTACCATACGCCTGACGGAAAAATCCTGCCGTTTGACCGAATTGACTGGATGACAGACAGCGGTTACGGCGTGCGCCCCGCCTTTACACCTTTTTATGTAAACGGTGCTTTATCAGAAGTGGGTGGGTGTATGATTGAGGTGGAACCCGACACACTGGCCACCAATGAGAACGGGGAACCCTTGCTGATTTCCTATCGCGATTCTGTATCCTATGAACTACGCAATGGCAGATGGACTAAAAAATATATAACGAAAAAAGGAATCCCATACAGGCAAGAACACAGCAATTTCGAGACGTATTATGGAACCGAATAACATTTTTGACACCAAGACGAATGCACAACTGATCGCCCGTCTTTCCGGCCTGCAGGCCGCTACTGTGCCATTGTGGGGCAAAATGAACGCTTCGCAAATGGTACTCCACTGCCAGAAACCACTTGACGTGGCGCTAGGAAACCTAACCCTCAAACCGGGACTACTTGGGTTTCTGTTTGGAAAATGGGCGAAAAACAAATTCCTGAAGGAACAGGGGTTTGGAAAAAACAGCCCTACCGCTCCACAGTTTCGCGTGCCGGGGCATCCGGACTTTGAAGCAGAAAAAAACGTCTTACTCACATTGGTGAAACGTTTTGGAGAGGTCGGGCCCTCGGTGATTGCGAACAAGACCCATCCGTTTTTCGGACGTATGACCGATGCGGAATGGGGACAGTTGCAGTACCTCCACCTCGATCATCACCTGAAGCAGTTCGGACTCTGACTATTTAAATAACAGCGGGAGGAACTCCGTAAGATACATCCGCCAGTTGGCCCAGTTATGACCGCCTTCGCTTTCGCGGTAGGTATAGTTGAAGTCAAGTGCGTCGAGCTTTTTGCGAAAATCCTGAAAGGGATTATAGAGGAAGTCAGTCTTCCCCATTCCCATCCAATACAACTTATAGCCGTTGCGCTTTTGCAGCGCCAGCTTGTCGTCAAGGTTGGTATACAGCGTCACGTTGCCGTTCTTTGGCTCGATGGTCGCCGCTGAGAAGAGTCCCATATAATCGAAAGTATTCGTATAATTCGCGGCTATATACAAGGTGTGGAAGCCTCCCATTGACAGGCCCGCCAGGGCGCGGCTTGACTTTTCGCGACGGATGCGGTAGTTGGTTTCGACAAACTTCATCAGGTCGCCGAAACTCTCTTCGAATTTGCCGTTGAACACATCCGGTCCGCCGAACTGCGGCACATAGGGCACCGGCGATTTTCCCGGTACGGCCGCGTGGCTTGCGTGTCCATTCGTCATGACGACGATCATGGGTCGTGCTTCCTTCCGGGCAATGAGGTTATCAAGGATTTCGGCAGCGCGCCCGAGTTCCAACCACGCTTCTTCATCACCACCTACACCGTGCATGAGGTACAATACCGGATAATTGTCTTTTGATTGTTCGTAGCCCGGCGGAGTATACACCGACAAGCGTCGCTGTTCGCCGATGGTCGGGGCATCATACCAACGAAACGCTACCGTTCCGTGCGGTACGGTGGTCGTGCGATACAGGTCGGCGCGGCCACCTGGCACTATGAAGAAGTTCAGGACGTTCATGGCGTCACGCACCAGGTTCAGGTTTTTTGGGTCATGGGCTGGCACGCCATCTACTAGGAACTGGTAGCTGTACATTTCCGGCTCCAATGCGGTCGATGACACTGACCAGATGCCCGAGGCGTCCTTTGTCATATCGACAGCGGCCCATTCGGGTTGGGTAAAGTTTCCGACTACCTTGACCGATTTGGCGTCAGGTGCCTGCAACCGGAAGGTCACCGTATGGTCGGCGGCGATTTCGGGTGATACGATCTCTTTTTGGTTCTGCGCCCAAAGCGGGAAAGCAAAAAGGCACATCATGACAAGGGTTTTCATACTAAAAGGGAATAAAAAAGCCGGATACTTCCGGCCTAATATACGATTAATC
>DATGXZ010000495.1:0-3045 GCA_035298445.1 Flavobacterium sp. | reverse complement strand
CGGTGCAGTTTAAAGAATACTACGCTCCGCTCGACCTATGGACTTCCGTCAACGTTTACCCTACAGCCGAGGGATTGGCCGTCTACCTGGTGGATGTGACCGAGCAGGAACGCCATACCGAACAAATCAGGCGGAAAAACCAGAAGCTCAAGGAAATTGCCCGGATCCAGTCGCATGAAGTGCGGGGGCCCCTTTCAAATATCATGGGACTTACCGCCCTCTTTAATGTCGACGATCCGGTTGATCCCATCAATGCCGACGTGATCACTATGGTACGTGGCGAAGCGGAAAAATTGGACGTGATGGTGAGGAAAATCAGTCGCAACGCCGGAGAGGAACCGTTTACCTGACAACCTCAAGACCGCCTTTCGTGCTGGCTTCGAGAGGGATATTTATTTTGACTAACATTTTATGTCTTTTGGTTAGTCAAAATTAAATTTCGTCGTATCTTTACGGCTCCATAACCGTAGCATGGAAACGACAAAAACCTTCAGGCAACTCCTTGATCATATCGACGCCATCGATCCGGTCCGCTACACCGAAACGCGAAACTTCACCGACGGCGCTGTCACCGGTTTATCCCCTTACATTTCGCGTGGTGTCATCTCGACCCGACTCGTCGCTCAAAGGTTGTTGGCCAAACACGACTATGCGAGTTGCAGCAAGCTGATACAGGAACTTTTATGGCGTGACTATTTCCAGCGCCTACAGCAACACCGTCCGTCGTTGTACTTCGAAACGCTCCGCCCGGGGGGCGCCACACGCCGCGGGCTTCCACTTGCGGTCATGCACGGAAAAACCGGTATCCATGCCATAGACGACGCCATCGAAACGCTGTACCAGACCGGACGGATGCACAACCACGTCCGGATGTACCTAGCGGCGATTTGCTGTCCGATTGCACACTGTCACTTCGAAGCACCGGCCCGATGGCTATACTACCACCTGCTCGACGGCGACGTTGCCAGTAATTTCGGAAGTTGGCAATGGGTAGCGGGTAACCTGACGGGAAAATCGTATGTGGCGAACCAAGAGAATGTTGATCGGTATACACGCACGTCACAACGGGGCACCTTCCTCGACATCCCCTACGAAAAACTCGGCCGCGGCCTTCCCGACACCCTGACAGATGTGACCATGCCCGTATTGGAAACCCGTCTTCCCGCAACGGAACTACCTGTCCTCAGTCGTTCGAAAGTGCTGTTATACACCCATTACAACCTCGATCCGTTATGGCATGCCGACGAAGACGTTGACCGTGTGTTGGTACTGGAGCCGAGCCACTTCCGCCGTTTTCCGGTGGGTGAAGTCGTGCTGCGTTTCGTTTTCGACCTGATGAAGCAAGTTCGCGGTCTGAAGTTGTATTGCGGCAAAGTCGATGACCTGCTCCAACAACATCCCTCGGCGGAATTTACGGCGAAAGAACACCCCTTATTTGCCCATTGGAATGTGACGTTTGAAGACCGCGATTGGGTAATTCCACACGTCGACGGCTTCTTCCCGTCGTTTTCCAAATACTACCACCAATGTCAAAAACACCTACCCGAATATGACCACGTTTAGATACCTAGTTGCCGGTGCCAGCAGTGGCATCGGACTCGAATTGACCCGCCAGTTGTTGGCCGAAGGACACCATGTTATCGCCCTCGGACGACGCACACCACCATTGAACGCCCCCGGACTCACGTTTGTCGAACACGACTTCCGTTCGGAAAGTCCGTTACCCGCCATTGAAGGCGCGGTTGATGGCCTCGCCTATTGTCCGGGTTCCATCACCCTGAAACCCCTTGCCATGCTGAAAGATGCTGACCTCATGGACGACTTCCGGCTCAACGCACTCGGAGCCTTCCAGATGGTCAAAGCCTACAAAGCCCAGTTGGTCTCAGGTCAACAACCCGGTGTGGTCTTTTTTAGCTCGGTAGCCGTACAAACCGGTATGCCCTTCCATACCAGTGTATCCATGTCGAAAGGAGCGGTGGAAGGACTTACCCGCGCACTCGCCGCCGAACTCGCTCCTACCGTCCGCGTCAACTGTATCGCGCCTTCGCTGACAGACACACCTCTTGCCGGGACGCTGCTCAACAACGAAACCAAACGCACCGCCAATGCCGAACGTCATCCGCTGAAACGCGTGGGCGAAGCCGCGGAGATCGCCCGCATGGCCCGTTTCCTTTTACAGGAAGCGACCTGGATGACCGGGCAGGTCATCGGCCTGAATGGTGGAATGGGTAGTGTAATAAAGTAACCACCCCGCCGGCGAAACGCCCATCGGGACGGCCTCGTTTTTTTTGAGTACTTTTGCCGCATGGTTTCGGTTACTGTCATCGGCTCGGGTAATGTAGGCACGCATTTGGCGAATGCCTTGTCTTTGGCGCCGGATGTCACCCTGAAACAGTTGTATTCGCGCCGACCAGATGGTTTTCAAAAAGGGTTGACGCAGGCCGAAATCATCCATGACCTCAATCAGTTACAGGAAGCAGACGTATACCTTCTCGCGGTCTCGGATGCGGCCGTGCAGGACCTTTCCCAACAACTGCCGTTTTCCGGTCGATTGGTCGCACACACCTCGGGTACACTGCCGTTGGAGGTGCTTGACGGAAGAAACCGGCGCGGTGTTTGGTATCCACTACAGACCTTTTCCCGGGCGAAAGCCGTCGACTTCGAAGCCATTCCAATTTGTTTGGAGGTCGAAGATGCATCCGACTTAGAAGTGCTTACCAAAGTGGCGCGGGCCCTGTCGCAACAGGTGTATACACTTAAAGCCGAACAACGCCAGGCCCTGCATGTGGCGGCGGTGTTTGCCTGTAATTTCACCAACCACCTCTACGCACAAGCGGCACGGATCTGTGACGACCATCAACTCGACTTTGATATGCTGAAACCACTCATCCGGGAAACCGCCGATAAAGTCATGACAATGGCCCCGGCAGATGCCCAGACAGGCCCGGCCAAACGCCACGACAACGTGACACTGGCAGCGCACCGTCGCTTTTTGGGCAACGGCGCGGCCACTGAATTATATGATATCCTAACCCAATCGATACA
>DATGXZ010000494.1:0-11792 GCA_035298445.1 Flavobacterium sp. | reverse complement strand
GAGGCGCTGGCACGCGGGGCACTGACCCCGGATCCGGATGGTTACCGGGCCGAGTTTGTACGTCTGGTAGAACTGGCGCAGTAGCAGTTGTGATGTGTCTGAAAACGGCCGAATGGATTATGCCTTCTCGATTTCCTTCAGGCTCTCCATCTTCTTAAGGGCGAGGAAGCCTTTGATGTCTTCGAAATGTTCTTTCACGCGTTTGTTGCCGAATTCGAACACCTTGGTCGCGAGTCCGTCAAGGAAATCACGGTCGTGCGACACCAGGATAAGCGTTCCGTCGAAATCGCGAAGGGCATCCTTGATGATGTCCTTCGTTTTCATGTCGAGGTGGTTCGTCGGTTCGTCAAGAATGAGGACATTCACCGGTTCGAGCAGGAGTTTGATCATGGCGAGACGCGTTTTTTCGCCGCCTGACAAGACCTTTACTTTCTTCTGGATGTCGTCGCCTCCAAACATGAACGCGCCGAGGAGGTTCTTGATCTGGGTACGGATGTCGCCTACCGCGATCCGGTCGATGGTTTCGAATACGGTCAGGTCGCCATCAAGCAGCGAGGCCTGGTTTTGGGCGAAGTACCCAATCTGGGCGTTGTGGCCCACCTCGACTTTTCCGGCATCCGGTTGGATCTCGTTCATGATCACTTTGATCATGGTCGATTTTCCTTCCCCATTCTTTCCCACGAACGCCACTTTCTGGCCGCGTTCGATGACGAGATTGGCGTCGCGGAATACGACGTGGTCGCCGTAGCTCTTCGCCACATCCGTTACAATAACCGGATACTGCCCCGAACGTGGTGATGGCGGAAACTTCAGGCGTAACGCGGAATTGTCGACCTCATCTACTTCTACCAGTTCCAGTTTTTCCAACATCTTCACACGCGACTGCACCTGAAGGGTTTTGGAGTAGGTGCCTTTGAAGCGTTCGATGAACTCGGTCGTTTCGGCAATCATCTTCTGTTGCTCTTCGTACGCTTTCATCTGGTGTGCCCGACGCTCTTTCCGGAGTTCGAGGTAATGCGAGTATTTGGCCCGGTAATCATAGATCCGGCCCATGGTGACCTCAATCGTGCGGTTGGTGATATTGTCGACGAAGGCACGGTCGTGGGAGATCACGATAACGGCTTTGGCGGAATTGACGAGGAAGTCTTCCAACCATTGTATCGACTCGATGTCCATGTGGTTGGTGGGCTCATCCAGCAGAATCAGGTCGGGCTGTTGCAGGAGGATCTTTGCCAACTCGATCCGCATGCGCCAACCGCCGGAGAACTCAGACGTTGGACGCGTAAAATCTTCGCGAAGGAAGCCGAGTCCTTTCAGCACTTTCTCTACTTCCGCCTCATAATTTACTTCTTCGATCGAGTAGAATTTCTCGCTTAGTTCCGACACCTTCTCGATGAGTTTCATATAGTCATCGCTTTCGTAATCGGTGCGGATGGTCAACTGTTCGTTGATATGGTCGATTTCGGACTTCATTTGGAAAATGGTGGCGAATGCTTTCGACGCCTCCTCAAACACAGTGGCGTTGTCTTGCGTGAGGAGGTGTTGCGGCAGGTAGGCGATGACGGCTTCTTTCGGGGCAGATATGTTTCCGGTGGTCGGTTTGTTGACACCGGCAATGAGCTTCAACAGCGTCGATTTGCCTGCGCCGTTCTTCCCCATTAGGGCAATCTTATCGTTTTCGTTTATGGAAAAAGTGACGTCACTGAAAAGTGTAGTGCCGCCGAACTGTACGGAAAGGTCGTTTACGGTAATCATGATGTGGTTTGAGCGCGCAAAGGTAGGAAGAAGTTAGCGGGATTCCGAGACGTAAGAAGCGGAAAGTGAGACGCCATCCTATAGCGGGAAATACTATCTTTAATGTACAATCGACAAACCTTCCCTCCTAATTCCCACAAAAATGCGACGTTCGGCCGGCCTGCTTTTATTTCGAAGGGATGCGGATGCCATCCGTTTCCTGCTGGTGCATCCGGGCGGACCCTTTTGGAAAAACAAGGACGCAGGCGCGTGGTCGATCCCGAAAGGGGAAGTAGAAGGAGACGAGGACCAGCGCGCCGCAGCCCTACGCGAATTCGAAGAAGAAACCGGACAAAGGGTATCCGGTGATTTCATCACATTACCCCCGCTTCGAATGCCATCCGGAAAGTGGCTCTCCATCTGGGCGCTTGAACACGATTTTGACATCGGCTCCCTTCACAGCAATACCTTTGAAATGGAATGGCCGCCACGCTCCGGACGCATGATTACCGTACCCGAAGTCGACCAGGCGGCATGGATGACGGCCGACGAAGCACGACTCAAACTACATGCTGGCCGAATGGGGTTCATCGATGCATTACAGGCGTTACTAAAGGCACCTGCTAAAAGTAATTAACCGAAAACGATTGCAGTCGGCGAGTTATCCACACTTCATGAAACGTTAACAATCAATTTGTTATATTTGACCATGCCCCTTATCGACTACAGTTTCCTTCGCAATATCCTGCCCAAAGGGCGTTTCAAAAAACAGTTCCGGCACGCGCGCCGATCGTACCTTCGTCGGGTACGGATTGCGGTTTCGCTCTTCTATTTCGGGATGGGATTCTGTTTTGCCAGTTGGGCGAGCCGTATTCCCGATATCAAACAGACCCTCGGTCTTTCAGAGGGCGAGCTGGGTACGTTATTGTTCGCGCTTCCAATGGGGCAATTGGTGGCGATGCCTTTTTCGGGTAAGACCGTCACCCGCTACGGAAGCAAGGCCGTCGTCATGGCGGCCCTGTGTTTTTATGCGGTGGCCCTTTGCAGTATTGGCTTTGCCACCACCACCTGGCAGTTGGCACTAGCGCTTTTCTTCTTTGGATTAGGCGGAAATTTCAGCAATATTGCCGTGAATACCCAGGGTGTCTATGCCGAGGAATTGTATGGCAAGACCATTATGGGATCCTTTCACGGGTCGTGGAGTCTTGCCGGTTTCTGCGGCGCACTATTTGGCCTCCTGATGATGGGACTTGAGGTTGACCCGTTCGAGCATTTCCTCTATTCGGGTGCCATTGTGTTGTTCCTGATTCTATTCAATCATTCTTTTTTAGTACGTACCAAAAAGGCGAACCCGGCTGAATTGCAGGATGCCGAAGTCCGTTCCCGCTTTTCCTTTCCTCCTGCTCCGCTACTATGGTTGGGGTTAATCGGCTTCTGCTGTATGGCAAGCGAAGGGGTGATGTTTGATTGGAGCGGCGTTTATTTCCGGAAGGTAGTAAAAGCACCCGGAGCCTTAGCCGCCTTGGGCTATACGTCTTTTATGGTCATGATGGCTACTGGTCGCTTTTTAAGTGACTTTGCCGTATCCCGTTTTGGCCGGAAAGCCGTGTTGCAGGTCAGCGGCTGCGCCATTTCGATTGGATTGTTGAGCGCAGTGGCCTTTCCGTACCTGATTCCGTGTGTGATTGCGTTTATGGTGGTCGGACTCGGGGTCGCGACGGTCGTACCATCGGTTTACAGCCTGGCCGGCAAAAATGGCAAGATCCCACCGGGCGAGGCACTCACAGCCGTTTCGAGCGTCAGCTTCCTCGGATTTTTACTAGGGCCTCCTTTTATAGGATATATTGCAGAAGCGTTTGGCCTGAAGTGGTCGTTTGCCATTATTGGCACCTTCGGTTTCTTCATTACGCTGATGGTGTCGAAGTTACCGATGTTCCGGGCGTCTCAGTCCTGATCGGATGCGTCGTCGTCAGCTTCGAAGAAGAGCGGCTCAATCATCCATTTTTCGGCCATTATCTCTACTTTTTCTGTAATCTCCGAGCAGTAAAACAGGCGTTGGGTACGTTCGGCACTGGCGGATAACCGTGCAATCGCTGCATCCTGTCGGTTTCGGAAAAGCACATCGGCATCGTCTACTGCAAAAACCCGTACCGTATTCAGGTTGAAGCCCGCGGTCGAGAATAACGCACTTAGCTTGACCGGCGTACCAACAAGAATGTCGAGTCCGAGCGAGATAAGGTTTTTATCATAGTCGGTATCGCCTTTTTCATGCACCCCATAAATCCGAAGTCCCATATACTGCCCCAGTTTTTCGAAAAGCGCGACGGTTTCGGTAACGGCATCGCGATCGGCTACAAACACGAGGGCACGCGTGCTTTCACCTTCGGGTTTACCCAACTTTTGCAGGACATTCAATACCATCGTGGTGGTCTTACCCGTTCCTGGACCGGATTGCACGACGACATCCACACCGCTTTTAATGGTGGTGAACGTGCCTGCCTGCAGGTCATTGGCGTCGGTAAATCCGGCTTCGATCAGGCCTTGTTGTAATAGAGGGTTGATTTTCTTGAGCTGCATGAAGGGTAGGGTTACGAGTTAGGAATTAGGAGTTAGGAGTCACGGCGAGCTTTTGTCTTGATACTTGAGCCTTGGTACTAACCTCACTTACTCGCAAACAACTTCACATCCGTTTCTGAAATTTCGGTTCCTCCGAGGATGATGAGACGTTCGACAACGTTGCGAAGTTCGCGGATGTTGCCCGTCCAATCGTATTCCTGTAACAACTGAATCGCTTCTTTCGAGAACGGTTTTCGGGCGCCGCCCTGTTCTTCGGCAATACGGTTCGAGAAGTGTTCGATGAGGGCGGGAATATCATCCCGACGCTCATTCAGCGCCGGCACTTTGATCAGGATGACCGCCAAACGGTGGTAGAGATCTTCACGGAAGTTCCCTTCGGCAATCTCTTTTTTCAGGTCTTTATTGGTCGCCGCCAGCACGCGAACGTTGACTTTAATATCTTTTTCAGCACCGACCCGCGTCACTACGTTTTCCTGCAAGGCACGCAGTACTTTGGCCTGGGCGGGAAGGCTCATATCCCCTACCTCATCCAGGAATAAAGTACCGCCATCGGCTACCTCGAATTTACCTGCACGATCTTTTACCGCAGAGGTAAAGGCACCTTTTACATGTCCGAACAATTCACTTTCAATCAGTTCTGACGGAATAGCTGCGCAATTGACCTCCACGAAGGCCGCGTTCGCCCGTTCGCTTTTATCGTGTAACTGACGGGCGACAAGCTCCTTACCGGTTCCGTTGGGGCCCGTAATCAGCACGCGGGCATCGGTCGGCGCCACTTTATCAATCATCAGCCGGATATGTGACAAGGCTTCGCTTTCGCCAATCATGTCATAGGCGCGGCTGACTTTCTTTCGCAGTATTTTGTTCTCTACAACCAACTGCTTCTTGTCCAACGCATTGCGCACCGTATTCAGCAGACGGTTCAAATCAGGTGGTTTCGAGATGTAATCGAACGCCCCGAGGCGCATGGTATGGATGGCCGTTTCCATGTCGCCATGGCCGGAAATCATCACCATCGGAATCTCCGGTTTGATTTTCTTGACGGCTTCCAAAACCTCTACCCCATCCATCTTGGGCATTTTGATATCACAGAGGATCAGGTCGTAGTCCTGGTTTTTTACTTTTTCCATTCCGATGACGCCGTCTTCGGCTTCCTCTACAACATATGACGTATTCTCTTCCGAGAGTATGCGGGTGAGCACGCGACGGATGGCGGCTTCATCTTCGATAATCAGGATTCTGGACATGCGATGCAATTCATGCGACGTAGCCGCCGCGGTCATGGGGCGAAGATACGGAATGGACGTTACATTCGCATTACACGCCGTTAGGTGGAATTTGGCTTTTTCGCGACCTTTGTGCCATGCGTAACATCAAACTCATTTGGGATTTCCGCGGGCCTGCTGCCGCGAAGACGGCCGAACATCACGATATACACCTGCGGGAATTTGTGGAAGCGGAACAGGTGACCCCCGGACGTACCGGATGGGAAACGATACACGAATTCCACGCCATTGCCTACCTGGTCGTAGCGGAAAAAGACATGATTGCCATGCGGGATCGGCTGCTTCCCCATCGCGGGGTAGTGGATGAAGGCTAACTAATTCGCAACCTCGCTGATAAAACGAATGCGCATCATCCGGAGTTCTTCGATGTCATAATCGCCGTCGAACTCCTTCAGGGCCGTCTCGATACTGTCGGTTTCCGACTCCATAAAGTAATCCTGGATTTCCTCTTGCTGCTCGTCATCCAACATTTCATCAATCCAATACTTGATGTTGAGTTTGGTGCCGGAATAGACGATTTGCTCCATTTCTTTCAGGAGTTGGTCCATCGTCATGCCTTTGGCCGATGCAATGTCGTCGAGTGGCAGTTTGCGGTCGATGCTTTGGATGATGTAGAGTTTGTTGGTGGAATTGGCTCCGGTCGATTTCACGACGAGGTCATCCGGGCGGATGATGTCATTGTCGTCGACGTACTTGGCAATTAAAGCGACAAATTCTTTGCCGTATTTCTTCGCCTTTCCTTCACCTACTCCGTGTACATTGCTAAGTTCCTCCAGCGTAACCGGGTATTTAAGTGACATGTCTTCGAGTGACGGATCCTGGAAAACCACGAAAGGAGGGACACCCAACTTCTTGGCCACATTCTTCCGGAGGTCTTTCAACATATTCATCAGCACCTCGTCTGCGGTTCCCGTTGCTTTCGAAGAGGTCACGATTGTATCGTCGTCGACCTCATCGTAATCGTGGTCTTCCGACATCAGGAACGAAACCGGATGGTCGATGAAATCGAGTCCCTTCTCGGTTACCTTCAGAATGCCGTACGTCTCGATGTCTTTCGAGAGGAGGCCTTCCACCAGCACCTGGCGAATGAGCGCCATCCAGTATTTTTCTTCCTGATGGCTGCCGGCGCCGAAAAACGCCTGTGAATCGGTACGATGCGCTTTGATGACCGCGTTGACCTTGCCAATCAGGGTGAAGATGACTTCTTTTGCTTTATATAGGTGTTTGGTATCGCGCACTACCTTCAGCAGGCGCACCACCTCGTCTTTCGCCTCTACCTTCGATTTCGGGTTGCGGACGTTGTCGTCCATATCGGCACCTTCGCCCGTTTCGGAATCGAATTCCTCACCGAAATAATGCAGCAGGAATTTGCGGCGCGACATCGAGGTTTCCGCGTACGCGACTACTTCCTGCAAAAGGGCGAATCCGATTTCCTGTTCGGCGACCGGCTTGCCCGACATGAATTTTTCCAGTTTCTCAACGTCTTTATACGCGTAATAGGCCATGCAGTGTCCTTCGCCCCCATCCCGTCCGGCGCGACCCGTTTCCTGGTAGTAACTTTCGAGCGATTTTGGGATATCGTGGTGGATGACGAACCGCACATCGGGTTTGTCGATTCCCATACCGAAGGCGATGGTAGCCACAACGACGTCAACATCTTCCATAAGAAACATGTCCTGGTGTTTGGCCCGCGTGCGCGCGTCGAGTCCGGCGTGATACGGCACCGCGCGGATACCGTTTACGGTTAACAACTCGGCAATCGCCTCTACCTTCTTACGGCTGAGGCAGTATATGATACCCGATTTTCCTTTGTTCTGTTTGATGAACCGGATGATATCGGTTTCGATATTTTTCGTTTTCGGGCGTACCTCATAAAAGAGATTCGGCCGGTTGAACGACGCCTTGAACACAGCCGCATCGCCCATTTCGAGGTTTTTGAGGATGTCTTCCTGCACCTTCGGGGTGGCGGTGGCGGTAAGTCCGATGATCGGAACCTGCCCGAGCTGCCGGATGATATGCCGAAGGTTGCGGTATTCGGGACGAAAATCGTGTCCCCATTCCGAAATGCAATGCGCTTCGTCGATTGCGACAAAGGAAATGGGGGTCGACTTGAGGAATTGGACATACTCCTCTTTCGTCAACGATTCGGGTGCTACATAGAGTAGTTTGGTGAGCCCGGCCGAGATGTCTTCTTTCACCTGGGCAATTTCCGTTTTCGTCAGGGACGAGTTCAGGACGTGTGCCACTCCGGCCTCCGACGAAAGTCCTCGAATCGCATCAACCTGGTTCTTCATCAACGCGATAAGCGGCGATACAACGATGGCCGTACCGTCCTGGATAAGGGCCGGAAGCTGGTAACAGAGCGACTTCCCGCCGCCTGTGGGCATGATGACGAACGTGTTCTTCCCGCTGATAATGCTGCGTATGACCTGCTCCTGTAAGCCTTTGAACTGGCTGAAACCGAAATATTTCTTTAATTCCTTATGGATGTCTATTTCCGCTGGATCCATCCTCTTTTTATGGGTATATTATCGTAGTTTTGCAATTACTAAAGATACTATTAAATTTAGTTTTCGCAAACACAAGCTTTTTTCTTCGTTTTGAGCCAAAAAGATACTATACTGGCGTCGGCCAGGAAAACCATCCTCGCCGAAAGTGAGGCGATAAAAGGGCTTCACGACCGGCTGACCGACGACTTTGCCGAGGCCGTCACGCTCATCCTGAATGCGACGGGTCGCCTTGTGATTACCGGCATTGGGAAAAGCGCCATCATCGGGCAGAAAATCGTCGCCACCATGAATTCGACGGGCACGCCTTCAATGTTCCTGCATGCTTCCGAAGCCATACACGGCGATTTGGGGATGCTGCAACCCGGCGACGTGGTCATTTGCATCTCTAAAAGCGGCAACAGTCCGGAAATCAAAGTGCTGGCTCCCATCATCAACCGCTTTGGAAATACCCTTATCGGGATGACGGGGAATGTCGATTCCTTCCTGGCAAAATCGTCCGACCTGATACTCGATACGACCGTGCCCTATGAGGCCGATCCGATCGACCTGGCGCCCACGAACAGCACCACCGCACAATTGGTGATGGGCGACGCGTTGGCGATTGCGCTCATGGAACTGCGTGGTTTCAGCAGCGACAACTTTGCCAAATACCATCCGGGCGGTGCACTCGGTAAGAAACTCCTGCTGCGCGTAAGCGATATGCTGGAATCCAACCATAAACCGATGGTGGCACCTGAGACGCCCATCCGTCAGGCCATCTTTGAAATTTCCGAAAAACGTCTTGGCGTGACGGCAGTCATTGAAAACGGCCGTATCGTGGGGATTATCACCGATGGCGATATCAGGAGAATGCTCAACGACCGCGACTCGATAGCCGGCGTCACGGCGCGTGATATCATGACCCGCAATCCGAAGACCATTCCTTCCTCGCACATGGTGACCGATGCCTTCCAGATGATGGAAAACTTTGCCATCACCCAACTGGTAGTGGCTGACGAGGGTGAATATAAAGGCATCCTGCACCTGCATGACATCCTAAAAGAAGGCATCGTATAATGGCTAAGAAAGAAAAAGGGGAAATGTCGTTTCTCGATCACCTCGAGGAACTTCGTTGGCTTTTGATACGCAGTACGGTTGCCATATTGATCCTGTCGTGTGTGGCCTGGTATTTCATCGACTTTATCTTCGATACGTTGTTGTTTGGTCCGGCCGATCCGAATTTTGTCACCTATCAGTTCTTCTGTAAAGTGGCTACTTTTTTTGGTGAAGGGGAAAATGCCTGTACGACTGAGTTTCAATTTGATATACAGAACACCGATGTCGGCGGACAGTTTTCGCTGTTTATGTGGACGTGCATCACCGCCGGTTTCATCATGGCGGTACCTTATATTTTATGGGAAGTCTGGAAATTCATCAGTCCGGCGCTGTATGAAAAAGAACGCCGGATGGCGGCTTCGTTCGTGGTTGTTTCGTCGCTTTTGTTTTTCCTCGGGGTGTTGTTCGGTTATTTCATTGTGATACCCCTCTCGGTCAACTTCTTCGGCACTTTCATTGCGAGCGATATGATCAAGAACGATTTCAATGTCGAATCGTATACCGCCATGATCAAGACCTCAGCCATCGGATCGGGTATCGTATTTGAGCTACCGGTGATCATTTATTTCCTGACGCGGATCGGACTCGTGGGTCCGGCTTTCCTGCGCAAACACCGCAGGATTGCCATCGTATTGATCCTGATTCTCGCCGCCATCGTGACTCCACCGGAGATTTCGAGCCAGATTATCGTGTCATTACCCATACTGGCCCTGTATGAAGCCAGTATCCTTATATCGGCCATTGTAGAACGAAACAAACTGAAGAATGAGCAACTTAGTCGATGATTTTAACGCCTATCGTTCCAAAATGAACGAGAAACTGCTTGCCGACAATAACAAAATCGTCAAGCGGATCTTTAACCTTGATACGAATGCATATGCCGAGGGTGCTCTTGACGTGAAAACGAAAGAGCTTCTCGGGCTCGTCGCATCGGCTGTGCTTCGTTGCGATGATTGCGTCAAGTACCATTTGGAAACGTCGTATAAAGAAGGTGTCACCCGCGAAGAAATGATGGAAGCCATGGGCATCGCCACACTGGTCGGCGGCACAATCGTCATTCCGCACCTTCGACGCGCCTATGAATTCTGGGAAGCGCTGGAAGAAAGCCAGGGCTAAACCGAACCATCGCTTCCTATAGAATTTGTTAAAATCACTTGTCACAGCAGCCCGAAACGTTTTCTTTGTAAACTAACTACTGGCCACCAACTCCTAATTCCTAACTCCTCAATCCCTAATTTCCATGATCCTAAGAGCCGAAAATCTCGTCAAGACCTACAAGAAACGAACGGTCGTAAAAGGCGTTTCCGTTGAAGTACGACAGGGCGAAATCGTGGGCCTTCTGGGACCGAATGGTGCAGGGAAGACGACGTCGTTTTACATGATTGTGGGGTTGGTAAAGCCGAATGCCGGACATATTTACCTCGACCAGACGGAAATCACCCAGTATCCGATGTACAAGCGGGCCCAAAATGGCATTGGTTATCTGGCACAGGAAGCGTCGGTATTCCGGAAACTGAGCATCGAAGACAACATCATGAGTGTGTTGCAATTGACGAAGCTCACGAAACAGCAACAGGAAGAGAAGATGGAGTCGCTGATCGACGAATTCTCGCTCGGTCACATCCGCACCAACCGTGGCGACCTGTTATCGGGCGGTGAGCGGCGACGTACGGAAATCGCACGTGCCTTGGCAACCGACCCTAAATTCATCTTGTTGGATGAGCCGTTTGCAGGCGTTGACCCGGTGGCGGTAGAAGACATCCAACGAATTGTGGCGCAGTTGAAAAACAAGAATATCGGCATCCTCATCACAGACCATAACGTGCAGGAAACACTTGCCATCACTGACAAAACCTATCTCATGTTCGAAGGCGGCATCTTAAAGGCCGGCATGCCGGAAGAATTAGTACAGGATGAGATGGTACGGAAAGTATACCTCGGACAGAATTTCGAGTTGCGGAAGAAGAAATTGAATTTCGAGTAAGAACCCACGCATGCCCACGATGCCATGGCTGTTTCGATGACCAGGCAAAAGTAACGGATGCTCTCGGGCAGCTTTTCCAACGATACGGCATCCCATCCGACGCCTATACCGCCTCTCATTTTACGATTCCCGTGGCGCATCGAATTTCGGTTTTCCGAGTATTCCGGCGAGGGAAAAAGTGGCCCAGTTCCATGATTTACATCGACCTCACCTTGGGCAAATTGCGTAAAAAAACAAGTATTTACTGAGCCTCGGAGGCAGCAACGAAAGCGATGAGAATCCGCACCAGCGCAGCCACGAAAAAAGCCATCATCCCTAAACGATAAATCAACACCCCATGACGGCGGTCGGCTTCCTGATACAGCGCTACCTTGCGTCCGTCGGGCAGTTTTTTCGTCAACTTCGCGAGCGAAAGTCCGATGAAAATAGCCGGAATGCCACCCAGTAAAACGAAAAGATAGCCCAGCGACACCAGAAGGTGTTGCCTTTTTGAGGGCTGTGCCAATTCCGCCAGACGCTCCCGTTGGAGCTTTTCGATCACTGCTGTATCCACCGGATGCCCGCGTTCGGCAAGCAGGCGCTGTGCCAATGTGTAATCGATATCAC
>DATGXZ010000493.1:0-2392 GCA_035298445.1 Flavobacterium sp. | reverse complement strand
ATATGGGAGAACTCGTATTGACCAACGAGAACAAGCGTTATAGCGACATCCGCCTGCTTTTCACTGAAATCGATGAAATCTGGCGTATTGTGGGTGTACTAAGTTATGACCTTAGTACCGAGCAACCACGGGTATCCGATGCGTTACCCTCCCAACAAACCCTGGCTGACGTAAAATAAACGTCCCGAGTTATACAATCGAAAACCGCGGCTAAGGCCGCGGTTTTCTTTTTAAAGAACTAAAAACAACAAATCCTTTTTTTGTTGCCATCGTTGCTTGTTTGAACGGAAGAGAGGTATCCCTCAACTTCCTTATCCTAAAGGTACGAATCAAGTTCACGAACATCTGTTAGCACTCTATTAAAGTTCGCCCGTTGCGATACGTCAAGGTGTTAAAGTATCGCGAAATGCGGAAATCGCTCCAACCCTAATGCGTAACTTGTAGAGAATGAAACGATCTATTCTCTATCGCCTGCGTTATCTCATCGGAACTGTTGTTGTCCTCGTCATGCTGGTTTTCGGGGCCGAGTGGTGGGCGCATCACAAACTCGAACAATTTCTCTCTGACCAAAAGGCCAAAGGCTATGCCATATCCTACCGGCAGCTGGATGTCTCTCTTTGGTCGCGATCGGTGTCCATCGACTCCCTATCCCTACAACCGTCCGGTAGCGCCCGCAACCCCATTTCCGTCGAAGGTTCTATTGCATCCGTCGGTATTTCGGGCGTTCACCTTTGGCGTTTGCTGTCCGGACGCGGTTTGTTCCTTCGGGAGTTGTCGGTCCGACGCCCTGACCTTCGTATCGTGACCGACTCCACGCAACGCGCGGCAAAAGAATCGAAACCTCTCTCTTTTGCCGTTGCCGATGTGCGGATAGACGGTGGGCGAATCAGCGTTCGCCGGAAGGGGGAACCACAACCTTATATCCGTACGGATGGCATGATGGTACGGATATCCGGCCTCGCTTCACCAACTGCGGCAGATGCACCTCTTCCGTTTCGGTTTGACGACTATAAAATAGGCGCGCACCACTTCTTTTGGAAGACCGATGCCGTGTATCATCTTGCCGCCGCACATATTCTGGTAACGCCCAAAGCGGCACGTATGGAGGGTTTTGCCTTTCAACCCGATATCACGCGCGCCGAATTCCTGGGCCGGTTGAAAATAGAAAAGGATTTCTACCAGTTAGCGGCCCGAACGATTGCCCTGTCGGATATGGAATGGGGTGTGCGGAACAAACGTTTCTTTTTCACCGCCCGCCGTCTTGACCTAAATGGGGCCGATGCACTGATTTACCGCGACAAACGCACTCCGGATGACACCCGGAAGCGCCCACTATATAACAAAATGCTTCGGGAGCTGCCCTTTGACCTTGACCTGGAGACGCTGGCGATCGGCGACGCCCGCATCGTATATGAAGAACAGGTAAGCGCGCGGGGCGCAGGCCGCCTCACATTTTCCCGGTTTGACCTCAATGCGCGCTCGCTTCACAGCGGGTATGGACGTCAGCAACTTCCGGATATGCAAATTGCGATCCAGACGCGCTTTATGAAGGAAGCGACACTGAAGGTCGACTGGACGTTCAATGTGTTGGATAAAGAGGATGGTTTTCGCATCCGTGGACAAATCCTTGATTTCGATGCACACAAACTGGATCCGTTCACCAAGCCCTACAGCAACGTCAAAACACGCGGGAAACTGGCGCTGGTCACCTTCGACATTACGGGCAACGACCGCGATAGTAAAGGAACGGTGGGGATGCGGTATGACGACCTGAAAATACGTGTATACCGCAAAAAGAAACCGTCGCGCGAGAACAAAATCGCATCTGCAATCGGCAACGCCCTTGTAGCGAATGACAGCGATGATAAGATCAAGTCGACGTCGGTTGCCGTGACCCGAAAGCCTGACGCGTCGTTCTACAACTTCCTGTGGCGAAACGTCGAAGAGGGCATGCGAAAAATCATTCTATAAAAAAAGAACCGTGACCTGGGCCACGGTTCCTAACCAAACAAAATATATAGAGATAATAAAGAGGCTACGGTTGTACGACTGCTGTCGTGTCGGTTGTATGAAAGCGCGCTTCTTCCGAAGATTCGGCCTCGTCGTCGCAGTTGGCACATCCGGCGAAGAACAGGCTACAACCCAAGAGAAAAAGCAGATGTTTCATGTGTTTTGTTTTTTGTAAAAGTAGTAGACCCGTCGACGTGGGTTTTTACACGATTTTATTCGATTCTTACACAATGATCATCGCGACGGCGATTTTTTTGTCTTGGACTTCGTGGCCTTCACCGTGCGCGGATGTTTTTCCTGTATGTCTTCCTTAAATTCGTGTTGCTCGCGGGCTTCGTCAATCGAGTGCGTACTTTGAAGGGAGTCTTCTTTCTTCTTCAAT
>DATGXZ010000492.1:0-2078 GCA_035298445.1 Flavobacterium sp. | reverse complement strand
TTGTAAGACCATCGGGCATGGTTCGTCGGACATTTGAAAACCAACACGACCTACCCCCACTGTCGTATGGATGTCATCCGCATTCTCTTATCCGCCTTTTCCGGTACCGTCCTAATGACGGCCTTTTCGTATCTCGTTTCCGCTGCCTTTCGGAAGTTATATGAAGAACCCATCCTGCTCTCTATCATCTTCCGGCGTCTGGGGATGGAAGGAGAGCAGTATCCACGGGTTTGGGGCTGGCTCGCACATTTCCTTACCGGATGCCTCTTCGCGACGGCATTCGAATGGTACTGGCTTCGCGACGGACTCTCGCTGCAAACTGCGGCCATAGCGGGAGCCGTGGCCGGCATCGCAGGTATCCTTACCTGGATGATTTTTGTACGGATACCGGACCAACGCCCACCTGTTGGGCCGTCGTATTACCTACAGTTATTCATTGCCCACCTTTTCTTCGCTGCCGGTGCCGCCGCCTTTTCCTGGTGGTACGGCTTTCCAAATGAACAAATAAACCCCTACTAATATGAAACGACTTATCATGGCCGCCCTCTTCCTGATGGCCGCCGGCGGTGCATCCGCCCAGACCGACACCACGCGCCAAACGCGTCCCGCGACCAAAATGCAACCGGCACCGAATACGCGGTATCCGGAACGTCCCACCGACAGCCTTCCCCGCAAAGACACCTTAACGCCGATCGATCCACGGAATACCAATCCGGACAACCGAGAACTGAAAAACGGCACAATCGATCCGTCTACGCAGCCGAAAACAACGGTGCCGGCTCCGTCGAAAAAACGCCGTCCGTAAACCCCTAAAATCCAAGTAACATGAAAGCAGCAGTTATGCACGGTCCGGGCGCGATTACCTATGATACGGTAGACGACCCTATCCTTAAAAACGACGATGATATTATCCTAAAAGTGACGGCGACTGCCATTTGCGGGTCTGACTTACACATCTATTCCGGTGGACTTCCCCAACCGCGTCCGATGGTTATGGGACATGAGTTCATGGGCATTGTGGAAGAAGTAGGCAACGCCGTGACGCACCTAAAACGGGGCGACCGGGTGGTTGTTCCCTTTCCGATTGCGTGCGGACACTGCTTTTTCTGTGACCACGAACTTCCGGGGCACTGCGAAAACAGCAACCCTGACCATTACGGACCCGAGGGCGGGGTGCTGACCGAAAAAGGCGGCGCGCTCTTCGGTTATACCGATCTATACGGCGGTTACGATGGAGGCCAGGCCCAATACGTACGCGTGCCATATGCGAACATGGGACCACGGAAAGTGCCGGAACAACTCACCGATGAACAGGTATTATTCCTTACGGATATTTTCCCAACCGGATACGCTGGCATCGATTGGGGAGAAGTAAAAGGCGGCGAAACCGTGGCCATCTTCGGGGCCGGACCCGTAGGTCTCATGGCGGCCAAGTCGGCTTGGCTGCGAGGTGCGGGTCGGGTATTCATCGTCGATACGGAAGCTTATCGCCTGAAAAAGGCACGTGAAACGACCGGAGCCGAAACTTTGCTTTGGGAAGACGGGCCAAAGAGTGTCATCGAACAAATCCGTGACCATACGGGCGGACGCGGTGCCGATGTCGTGGTCGATGCGGTCGGATTCGAACCCAATCGTAATTTCATAGACCGCGTCAAATCGGTCGTCAACTTTGAAAAAGGGTCGGTAAAAGTACTCGAAGCCTGTATGAGTGCCGTCCGACGTGGCGGTATCGTATCGGTATTGGGCGTCTACCCGGTTTTTTACGATAATTTCCCGGTCGGACAGTTCTTCGACAAGGGAATTATTTTAAAAGGTGGACAGGCGCCGGCCCATAAATACATCGACCCGCTCCTGGCGTATGTCACGGAAGGAAGGGTGCGTCTTGACGATATCATCACCCACCGACTCCCATTGTCGCAGGTGGCACACGGTTATGATATTTTTAAAAACAAAGAGGACGGCTGCGTCAAAGTCGTACTCGATCCGTGGGCGTAACCATATGCCTTGCAACACGTAGAAACAATCCTGTAAGAGGGTGGCACATCGTCCATCGTAATTTCACCAAAAAGTAATACAAC
>DATGXZ010000491.1:0-10050 GCA_035298445.1 Flavobacterium sp. | reverse complement strand
GTTTGAGTACGATCGCCGCAGAAGGACGGCCGTTCAGGTTGGAATAAATGTCGTACATCGAACTTCCGAATTCGATATCCGCCACATCTTTGAGTCGAAGTATTTCGCCATCCGGCGTAGACCGCAAAATGACATTTTCATACTGCTCTTTGGTGGTAAAACGACCGGTATATTTCAACACGTATTCAAACGACTGTGACCGTTTACCCGAACTTTCGCCCGTTTTTCCCGGAGAGGCTTCGAGGCTCTGTTGTTCGAGCGCTTCCATCACCTCATCGGTTGAAATCTTGTAGGCCAGCATCCGGTCGGGCTTGAGCCAAATCCGCATGGCGTATTCGCGGTTACCGAGGATGTCGGCGTATCCTACACCATCCACCCGCTTCAACTCCGACAGCACGTTGATGTCGGCGAAGTTGAAGAGGAATTTCTGGTCGGTATGCGGGTCGGTACTATACAGGTTTACATACATCAGCATGTTGGATTCCTCCCGGCTGATCTTGACCCCTTCGCGCACGACCAACGGCGGAAGTTTGTTGACCACCGAGGCAACCCGGTTCTGCACGTTGAGCGACGCCACGTTCGGATCGGTGCCTAGGTTGAACACCACCTGGATGGTCGCTTCCCCGTCGTTACCGGCATCAGCAGCCATATACTTCATGCCCGGGATACCGTTGATGGCACGCTCGAGCGGGATGATGACCGATTTGATCATCAATTCGTTGTTCGCTCCCGGATACTCGGCCACGACGTTCACTTTCGGAGGCGAGATCGACGGGAACTGGGTGACGGGTAGCTGCACGAGGGCCAGCACACCCATAAAGGTGATGATGAGCGAGATCACGATCGATAAGACCGGACGCTCTATGAACTTATTGAACATACGAGGTTTCTTTTTAGGATGACTTATTCCGCTTTGAGCTTCAGGTGACGGATCACTTCGTGCGGATCCTCAAACGTGAATTCGACTTTCTCGTCTTCTTTCACTTTCTGTACCCCTTCGAGTACTATTTTATCGCGGGAGTCGATTCCGCCCTCTACGACATAGATATCCGGAAGTTCCCCCCGGACCGTGATTTCGCGCGAATGCACCTTGTGGTCGTTGCCGATGACGAATACGTATTTCTTATCCTGTATCTCATAAGTAGCCTTTTGGGGGATAAGCAACGCGCCTTTGAGCGGAATGGTCAGCAATACCTTACCTGTTTCGCCATTCCTCAGCAATTTATCCGGATTCGGGAATTTGGCACGGAATGCGATGTTGCCCGTTTCGTTGTCAAATTCACCTTCGATGACTTCCACTTCCCCTTTGGCGGAAAGAGGCTGTCCGTTGGCCAACAAAAGGGTGACTTTGCGGCTGCCGCGGTCTTTGACATCGGTTTGATAGCTGATGTATTCTGGTTCGGATACGTTGAAATACGCAAACATAGTGCTGTTGTCCGACAGCGTCGTCAACAACTCCCCTTCGTCGATCAGGCTGCCCAGCTTCATCGGTAGGCGGTCGATCGTGCCAGAAAAAGGTGCGCGGATTTCGGTAAACGACAAATGGAGTTTCGCCAGCGCCATTTCCGCATTGGCCTGGTCGAGACGCGCCTGTGCGACGGCCTGCTCGTTCTTCGAAACAATGTTTTTTGAGGCGAGCGTACGCGCATTCTGCAACTCGATTTCGGCTGCCTTCGCCTCCGCCTTCGCCTTCAGTAACTCGGCTTCATAGATTTTGGGCATAATGCGGAAGAGCAACTGCCCTTCGTGCACAAACTGCCCCTCATCGACGTAAATGTTCTGCAGATACCCTTTTTCCTGGGCCCGGATTTCGATGTTCCGCACCGAGCGGATTTGGGAAACATACTCTTTTGTGAAGGCGGTGTCGATGGCCACCGGACTCGTGGCGGTGTAACGGAACGCCTCTTCTTTTTCTGCGGTTTTCGTCGTGCAACTATACAGGCACGACAGGGCAACCAGGCCCAAAGCAAGCATTTTTTTCATGATGTGTGATGGAAATTAAGCGATTCAGGTCCTGCCGCAGCAGGAGATTTCGGTGGAAAAGGAAATCGACCGCTCGCAGGTCCGCACATCATGATGCCAGAAAGACGTAATACGCCACATCAGGATACGCGGGAAAAACCCACGGTTTCGGCCGATGTCAGCGATTCTTCAGATTCGGAGTACCCGATTCTGCAAATAAATAGGGAGGGAAGGGGTAACGATACGGGTGTCCACAACCGGTGCCGGCGTGAACAACCCTAAGGATGGTGCTACATACTGCCGTAGCCAGTCATCCCGGAGAAGGTAAAGGGAGGCAAAGGGCGTATCGGAACCGTCATAGTCGTAATCGAAAGACGTTTCCTCGCTCACATCCACATCCGCATCATCAAGCGCCACGAGCCGTTGCGTGTCAGCGTGCCACGCCGGACCCTTTTCCGCTTCAACCGACACCGTTGTTGAGGTTCGGTCAAAAGAGATGCTTACCCCGGCGTAGCTGCTTTTGCCTACCAGGATAAAAAGGAGGGATAGTATCGAAACGAGGGTCCGCATACGCCGCCAAAAGTACACAAGTTTGGTATCGGCCGTTGCGATTTTCGGAATCCTTTAAGAATTTTTGTGGAAGAAAACGATTGCGAGTCGCTACGGCTTCTCCATTGTCAGGATGCTTTTATCCGTCACACCCGCTCCTCTACCTCGGGGCAAAAAGCGTCAACGTTTTTCGGTAAGGTATTTCCAATAGCGTTTCGGCACATGCCGGATGTGGAGTTTAAGATTGCGCCGTGCGGGGATGTTGGTGCTTTTGAAATAATCCTTCCACATCAGGCCAAAAAGGTCTTCTTTTTCGGAAAGAACGTCGGAAGTGGGGTTGACTTCTGGCGTTTCCTCAAAGGTCACTTCCGTCACCGTTTCCAGATCATAGTAAAGTCCGTATTTCCGTCGGATGTCGTAAATGATCCACTTCTGGTCGGCGTAGCGGTCGCGGAAAAAGGTGGCGATCAGCGGTAAGACATTGAAATCGGGTTCAACGGGCGCATAAAACGTACCTTCCGCCGTTTCCTGAAACCGGATAAAGGCTTTCATACGGTGGCGTTCGCGCGATACCATCTGTGCCCACTGCTGCACGGCCCGCACCGACTCGTTTCCGAAGTTGGCCGACGCCCCTTCGGCATGGTCGAAAATGTAACGGGCAAAATCAAAAAGCTGTTGGTACGCGATGGGTGATTCCGATAAAAACGCGTAATGCATCCGTTGCAGCCAGGTTGTATCGAGTTTTTTTCGAAGTCCTTCCCATACCCGCGACGCCTTTGCCTCGTCGGTTACCACTTCATGTTCCGACCCGAGAAGCGTGGGTTCGAAAACCGCTCTTGGCACCACCTTAACGGGGCCGGGCCGCAATTGGTAAAAATCGAAAAGGGCCGTCATCAGGCCGTCGAACGAGCCGTCGCACACGAACGTCGTCATCCGAAAAGCGAGAGTTGGTTTTGCGACACCTTAAGGTATTTGCTCTGGCTTTCGGTCAAAATTTCATATTTGATGCGAAATGCTTCGGGTTCGGTCAGTTGCATGACGCTGTCGGCACAACGGATGAAATGTTTGGCGCGGTTCCAGGCGATGCCCAATTTTCGAAGTTGGTCAGATCTAAGCCGGCCGAACTTCCGTGCCATGACGATTTTGTTGGCCGAACCCACTCCAACTCCCGGAATACGCAGGATCATCCGGTAGTCGGCGGTATTGACATCCACCGGAAACTGGTCGAGGTTACGAAGCGCCCAACTCAATTTCGGGTCAATGTCCACATCCAAATGCGGATTCGACGGATTCAGTAATTCTTTCACATCAAAGCCATAAAACCGCATCAGCCAATCGGTCTGATACAGGCGGTTTTCCCGAAGCAAGGGCGGTTGGGTGCCAATGACCGGCATGCGTGTGTCGTGGCTGATGGGAATGTAACCGGAATAATACACCCGCTTCAGGTCGAAATTGCGGTAGTATTGGTCGGCACTGTACATGATTTCCATGTCGCTTTCAGGCGTGGCTCCGATGACCATCTGTGTACTTTGCCCGGCTGGCACAAACTTCGGCGTGCTTCGGATAACCTTGCGCTCGTCCTGCAACCGTTCGATACTGCCGCGGATAAACCCCAGCGGCTTCTTGACTTCCTCATGCGATTTGTCGGGCGCGAGAAGTTTGAGTCCGGCCTCTGTTGGCATTTCCAGATTGATACTCATTCGGTCGGCATAAAGGCCTGCTTCCGTCAATAATTCTTCGCTCGCACCCGGAATGGTTTTGAGATGGATGTAGCCGTTGAACCGGTGCTCCAACCGTAACTTTTTTACAATCCTAACCAGTCGTTCCATCGTGTAATCGGCATTTTTGAAAATGCCCGAACTCAGGAAGAGTCCTTCGATGTAATTCCGACGGTAAAAGCCCATTGTCAGTTCGACGACCTCTTCTACGGTGAAAGCCGCCCGTTTGACATCATTGCTTTTCCGCGATACACAAAAGGCGCAGTCGTAGATGCAATGGTTCGTCAACAGGATTTTAAGCAGCGACACGCAGCGTCCGTCTTCCGTATACGTATGGCAAATCCCGGCGCCATTCGCATCCCCAAGTCCTTTGTTGGTGTTACGGCGGTTGCTGCCACTAGACGAACACGAGACGTCGTATTTGGCAGCATCGGCGAGAATGTTCAGTTTTTCACGAAGACGGTCTGACATTAATAGGAACAATTATCAATTTGTAATATAGGATAAAGCCTCTTATACAACCGTTAAATTGACGGGTACCGCACTATTTAACATAGGCTTCGGTCCTGCCGTGAGGAGCGCGATGTAGGCATTGGTGGATCCGGCCCAAAAGAGGTTGTAACGAATTGTAAATAGGGTAGTCTCATAAAGTTACGTA
Organism: Flavobacterium sp.; assembly: GCA_035298445.1. Classification (GTDB taxonomy): domain Bacteria; phylum Bacteroidota; class Bacteroidia; order Flavobacteriales; family Flavobacteriaceae; genus Flavobacterium. Next base: position 5,163 of record DATGXZ010000491.1, on the reverse strand, counting down.
ATTTCGCCTCGGGATTTCCGGGTTCGGAAACGTTTAACACCAAGTATAACAGCATGATTAAAAAGAACATCGCCATCGCAGCAGCAGCGGCCTTGGTGCTCGCTTCCTGCGGGAAAGACGAAAAACTAAAGTCGGGCGTACTGCTCGCCAACATGGACACGCTGGTGAAACCCGGCGATGATTTCGACGCCTATGTCAATGGCGGGTGGGTAAAGAAAAACAAGATTCCGGCCGACAAGGCAGCGTATGGCGTATTCGAAATGCTCGACGACAAAGCCCAGGAAAACGTAAAGGCCATCATTGAAGAAGCCGCGAAAGGCGACTTCGCTGACGGTTCAAACGAACAGAAGATCGGCGATTTTTATGCCTCCTTCCTCGATGTAAAAGGACGTGACGCCAAAGGACTGACACCGTTGCAACCGGAACTGGCCAAAATCGACGCGATTAAAACCTACGATGACCTGGCCGCCTATTTCGGTGCTGCCAACGCCACCGGGTTCGGTACGCCGATAGGCCTGGGTATAATTGGCGATTTCAAGGATCCGACGAAGAATATGTTGTATGTATGGCAGGGCGGACTCGGTCTTCCTGAGCGCGAATATTATGTCGCCACGGATGCGAAGTCGGTGGAACTGCGCAATAAGTACGTCGCACACATCACGCGCATGATGCAACTGGCCGGATGGACGGGCGGAGAAGACGCGGCGAAAAAGATACTCGCTTTCGAGACATCATTGGCGCAACAGCACATGAAGAAAGAGGAAACCCGACAAACAACGCTGTTGTATAATAAGTTTAAGATGGCCGACTTGAAGACCTTGTCGCCTACTTTTAACTGGTCGTTGTATTTGAAAAGCGCCGGTGTGACCAATGCCACCGACATTACCGTCTGCCAGGTAAACTACGTAAAGGCCCTGGACGGTATTGTGGCCAAGACGCCGATTGACATGTGGAAAACCTGGCTGAAATGGAGTGCCCTGCACGCGGCTTCGGGCTCGTTGACGTCGGCTCTTGACAAAGAAGACTTCGATTTCTACGATAAAACACTCTATGGTATCACCGAACAGAAGCCGATGTGGCGCCGCGCCGTAGATGCGGTCAACGGCTCACTGGGTGAAATTGTCGGACAGGTATATGTGAAGAAACACTTCTCACCGGAAGCCAAAGACCAGGTGAAAGACCTGGTTGACAACCTGCTGAAGGCCTACGAAAGCAGCATCAAGAATCTTGATTGGATGACGCCTGCAACCAAGAAAGAGGCACTCGACAAACTTTCGAAGATCACGGTCAAGATCGGCTATCCAGACAAATGGCGCGATTATACCAAATTGGAGGTGAAAAAAGACGACTACTTCGGCAACCAGATGCGTTCTTCGGTTTTTGAATACCAACGGCAACTTGACAAACTGGGTAAGCCGGTCGATAAAAGCGAATGGACGATGAATCCGCAGACCATCAATGCCTATTACAACCCACTGTGGAATGAAATTGTGTTCCCGGCGGCTATCCTGCAGCCTCCTTTCTTCGATGCCGAGGCGGATCCTGCGGTGAATTACGGCAGTATCGGTGCGGTTATCGGACACGAAATCGGGCATGGTTTTGACGACCAGGGCAGTGGTTTTGACGGTGATGGTGTGATGCGCGATTGGTGGACGAAAGAAGATCGGGCGGCTTTCCAGAAAAAGACCGCAGCGCTGATCGGGCAATACGATGCCTTTAAGGTATTCCCTGACCTGAATGTAAACGGTACCTATACACAAGGTGAGAACATCGGTGACCTCGGAGGTTGCGGCATCGCATACAAAGCCTATCAAATGAGCCTCAACGGCAAAACCGCCCCAAAAATCGACGGATTTTCGGGTGACCAGCGCTTTTTCATCGGGTATGCCCAAAGCTGGCTTAGCAAAATGCGCGACGAATACCTTCGCACACTGGTGGCCACCAACCCACATGCGCCTGACCACTTCCGGGTAATCGGTATCCTCCGTAATATTCCGGAGTGGTACACTGCTTTCAACGTGAAGCCCGGCGATAAAATGTACCTCGCACCGGAACAACGCGTCAAGATTTGGTAAAACATGGTTTTCTTATAAAACGAAAGAGCCCTCAATATGAGGGCCTTTTTCGTTTTAATTCGTAACTTGAAGGAAGGTTCAGGGGTGAGAGTTCTTGGTTCTTGGTTCTTGGTTCTTGGCTCTTGGCTCTTGGCTCCTTGCTCCTTGCTCCTTGCTCCTCAACTCCTCAACTCCTCACTCCTTCATTATTCACGCTTCATTATTCACGCTTCATTCTCATTCCCCATGTCCCACTTCCAACCGCTTCTCGACCTTCTTCTCCAGGAAGGTTTCCATCTGCCCGCCTCTTCTACCGGCGGAAAACCGTTGGCATACAATTTTACGCCCTATTCACTGAATAACCGATTAAGCTTTCGATTCGAGCATGTTGATGATTTCATCCACTTCCTCGAAACATCCGGATCGGCGTTGTCAGCAGACGAAAAAGACACGTTGCGGTCAAGTCTTTTAAAAGCCGGACTGGATGCCGAGTCTTTTTTCTACGTCAATTTCTTTGAGAAGGGAAAAGAGCAGGACATGTAATAAAAAAGGCCGCGTGTAAAACGCAGCCTTTGTTTTTTCCTTAATTACGGTTATTGCTTCGTATACACCGTAGAGGTAGTGCCGGTTGCATAACTGTAGACGCCGGTCGTACTGTTATACGAAGGGTACTCCACGTCGGTCGAAGTACTGGTCAGGGTCCTCGTTCCGAATGTCCATTCCCACTTCATCGGTGCGCCGACGCCGTTTGGCGTTGCGGTAACGATGTTGGCGTTATACGTCCAGGTACCCATGGTGTTCAAAACGGCCGAGCAGGTAGAGGTTCCGTTTACAATCTTTACACCGTTGTATCGCATAGAGTAGGTACCATTCGGGTAGAGGGTTATAGTAGAATACGTGAAGCAGGTGCTCTCGGTTGCAAGATTCGCCGAACTGTCTCCATCCTGATCATAATCCATAGCCATCGGGGCATTGTATTCCGTCAAGTCGTACGTACCGACAAAGTCAGCAATAGAATTGTCATTCTCTTCATTACACGATGCAGCGAAGCATCCGATCATCATAAGGGCCAAAATAGAAAATCTTTTCATAGTGGGGTTTTTATTGTATGTAGCAAAGGTACCCCCCGACGCACGGGCGCTCTTACACCCGGGGCGGCGATTGTTACACGATGCCGTCCATAAAAAAAGGCCCCCGGAGGGACCTTTCACTAACATAGCAATTTTAAAGGGGATCTTTTTAGTTGGCAGGACCAGAGCGCTCGAATTCCAATGTGGCATTTCCCGTAAGGGTTGCCCATAACTGGGTAGTCGTGTTATACGATGGGAATTCGGCATTGTCCCATGCACCCGTGATTTTACCGTTTGACCCGATCTGAAAACGTCCGTTGATGCTGCCGTTGGCGCTTCTCGTGAAGATTTCGTCACCTATGCGCGTGTAGTTTCCGGTCGTAGTCGTGGTTTCACAATCCAATGACAGGTTGGCCATGTTCAACACACTATACGAGTAATTCTGCTCATAGGTTCCGTCAGCACGAAACTTGATGGTAGAGTTTCCATAACAATTGGTTTCGTTAGCCAGGTTGGTTGAACTGTCACCATCGAGGTCAAGATCTTGCGCCTGTCCTACGACAAAACCTGTCAGGTTAAAGTTACTGAAGACACCGGCATCCGTGTTGGTGTTGTCGTCATCGTCCTGTCCGTTTCCGTTGTCGTCGTCGTCATCCGTATATTTTTCAAACGTCAACTGTACGTTTCCGGTAAGGTTGGCCCAAAGGCGTGACACGCTGTTCCACCCTACATATTGTCCGTTGCTTTCGGTACGGGTAAGAGTGTGCGAACTTGAGTTGAAAGAATACGTTGCCGTTACGTTAGCGGAAGACGTCGTGGTCACCTGGTCACCGTTTTGCGTCCACGTACCGGATGTGATGCTGGTATCACAATCGATTTGTGTTCCTGCATTAGAAGTGGTCGTGCGCGACATACCTTCTTCATAGGTGCCGTCACTGTGGAAACTGATCCACGAATCGTTGTAGCAGTTCCCTTCCAGCACGAGGTTGGTTGAACTGTCGCCGTCGTTATCATAGTCCTGGGCCTGGCCCGTTGTAGCAGAGGTGAGTTCATAAGTACCGGTAAGGTCTGCGCTGACATTGTTTCCGCCGTCGTCGTCGCTTGAACACGAACTGAAGGCTACGCATCCTGCTGCAGCCAATAAGTAAGAATGGAATTTTTTCATGGTAATGATCTTTATCGAATTAGTATAGACCAAAATTAGCGTCGTCATGACGCGGACCTTTTACACGATTTGGAGAAAGTATTGCAGGCGGAACCCTGGCGAAATAGCGTTGCACTTATCGGCGCGTGACGCACGTTAACGAACCCAACTACCACACCTACCCCTTTTTTCTCGCGTGTGCGCGTACCTCTAATACCTTTATGAAATCGCGGCGCCTGATCGCTGCTGCGACACCCGTTGCGGGATAGTTTTGAAGGTTATTAGATGTGGGAAGCGGCTTATGGGCCGCTTTTCTTTTTTGATATCCATCTCGAAAGATTAGGCGGTAATCTTGAAACACCTCATACAGAGGCCACCAATACCTTTACCGCAACCTCAAACCGATAACCATGGACGATACCTCCCAAAACCGAAAGGCAGATAGCCGCCCTATCAACATTGCCCAAGACCTTACCGACGGCGGGAAGCCGGATGCTTCCACCAAAAGCCCCAACCCTGTTCCTGCCGGCCTACCACAACCCCGGCCGGGACAACCGGAGAGCAAAATTGACTATGGAGCCGAAGCGACCAATCCGGCGATTCGCGCCGCCCGGTTCGACAGCCAGACCACCCCTAAAGGTGCGCCGCTGGATCCGTTGTATCAAGATGCTCCTGATGAAAATGGAAAGAACGGGAAGTTATACAACGACCGTTAACCGAATTGTAACGATTCCAGCCTTTGTAGTTTTACCTTTACACTACCCATTTGGAGCGATTCTTTGCTCGCAATCGCTACTTCCCCATTGCCTTACTACCCTCCTCCAAGACACTCAAAGATACCTTTGACAATCTGACACGTTCATTTGCCTACTCTATTTCATTTAATATATATCAC
>DATGXZ010000490.1:0-4002 GCA_035298445.1 Flavobacterium sp. | reverse complement strand
ATACGAGAGAAACCGTCGCCCGGATTTATAAAGGGCAAAAAAAAACGCTGTAGTGGCTAAACTACAGCGTATCTATGGGGGACTATCGTCGGTTCATGGTTTTGTCATGCGTTCCCTTTGCTTCACTTCGAAGTCGGTTTTTACTTTGATGACATCGTTCGCCACTTCGTTAGGTACCGTCATCGATAAAACGTATTGTGCAATTTTCCACTGGCCGTTAGGCTGTTTGAGTAATACACCTGAACCACGACACAATTGCATCCACGTGTCAAGTACTTCATCAAACCAGGCTATTTTACCGTCGGCGCTCAGGTAAATATGGCGTTGTAGCGGTTTGAAATCCCAGGCGGTCTTTTTCTCAAAATAGGGCTTGGCGAATTCCCAAAATGCCTTCCGATCCCAGTGTTCCGTCGCGTCCGTTCCAACAAAAACGCCGTCTTCGGTCATGGTAGAGATATACGTTTCACCGTCTCCTTTTGCCGCGGCAAGATGCCAGTTATCTAGTAAGGTGTTGATGGCTTCTTTGTCATTTGACTTTTGCGCAAATGACGCGGAGCAAAGACTAGCGAAGAAGGCCAAAAGGAAAACTCTCATGTTTTTTCTTTCAAATATAGGGAAAGGAACAAAACGAAGAGAAGACGCGGTGTGTTTTTCACGTTCTTTCGAAACCGCGGCGTTAGTGTAAAATCGTCTCGTCGTGCTGGGAAAGATCCAGTCCGGCGTTTTCTGATTCTTCCGATACTCTAAGCGGGATGAACAGGTTGACAAAGCGGAAGAGCAGCAGCGCGCCACCAAAGGTGTAAGCTGACACCAATAACAACGCCGCCATGTGATGGGCGAACACATTCCATCCGCCATGTAGCAGGCTGGCGTTTTCACCCCGAGCGAAAATAGCGGTTAGTATCATCCCCATAATACCCCCTACGCCATGGCAGGCGAATACGTCGAGGGTGTCGTCGACCCGTTTGCTGAATTTAGAGGCCAGCACTTTATATGATACGATCGCGGTGATGAAACCAAAGAAGATACTCTCTGGAATCGTCACATAGCCAGCCGCGGGTGTAATGGCGACCAGTCCGACAACGGCACCCACACAGGCGCCCATGGCCGAGAATTTCTTTCCGTGCATCCGCTCAAAAAAGCCCCACGTAAGCATGGCTGCTGCCGATGCTGAGGTAGTCGTTGCGAAGGCCATAGCAGCGGTACCGTTCGCGGCCAGTGCCGATCCGGCGTTGAACCCGAACCAGCCGAACCACAGTAATCCTGTTCCTAAGAGAACAAATGGGATGTTGGTGGGGATGTGGGCGGCATTCCGTCGTTTACCCAATACAATAGCGCCGGCCAGTGCTGCAAATCCGGCGCTCATGTGCACTACAGTTCCGCCGGCGAAATCTTTCACGCCGAAATAAGTGCCAAGAAGTCCGGTAGGTGCCCAAACCGAATGGCAAAGCGGGGCATAGATGAACAGGCTAAACAGGCAAATGAAAAAGAGAAAAGCGATGAATCGTACCCGTTCGGCGAAAGAACCTGTGATAAGGGCCGGCGTGATGATGGCGAATTTCATTTGGAACAAAGCATACAGGATGAACGGGATGGTGGTTCCCAATACCTTATGGGGCAATAATCCCACATGATCCATGAAGGCGAAAGACGAGGGGTTCCCGATGACGGAATACGACTGTCCGTCAATTTCAAAAAGCAGCGGCTCGCCGAAGGAAAGGCTGAAGCCGACCACTACCCAAAGCAGGGTGATGACGCCCATGCAGATGAAACTTTGCAGCATGGTTGAGATAATATTATGTTTCCCCACCATGCCACCATAGAAAAAAGCGAGTCCCGGTGTCATCAGCAAAACAAAACTCGAAGCGGTCAGCAACCAGGCCACGTCTGCCGGGCGAAGGTCTTGCTCGGTTCCAAACCACGAACGTGTGGTGGCGGTTTCAACGGCGTCGGGCCAGCAAACCGCAACTAAGGAGATAAGGGTAATGAGGGAAAACGATACGATCCAGCGTTTTTCTAGTTTCATACTCTTGCTTCTTTACCTGTTTAAAAAATGGGGTATACTGAAGCAAAAATAAAATAAATAACAAACTAACCCCTTTTTTGCAAGGGATGTTTTTACTATAACGCTTTCGAAGCAAGCATGAGCCCCCTCAACTGGAGGCCCTGCCTGTTAGCCATATGAAGGTTATCGGAGAGTGGCGATAACATATCGGTCGAGCAGTAGCCAGAACCGGCCCATCCGGCTTCGCATCAGTTTCCTACGTTGGGTTCTTGAGTACATAACCAGTTGATTAAAAAGAGAGACAAAGGTAGTGCCTGTCATCTCCGTACATTTTACACGATTTGGGTATTCGTTGCAAAATTCGGAGGTGGACGTTACGTGGTCGTTAGCGGAAAGTTATGATTGCACGCGGTATCGGCCGCCGATGGTGCCGGACACAGTTGAAAGCGGTGTATGATTTAGGTTTTCTTTATTACTTGCTGACTACGACAAACCGTAAATTTAATCATTGCTATGAAAATTTAAAAGTGGAATGATGGGACGACAGTTGCTCTTTCACATAGATGACGATGAAGATGACCGGCGATTTTTTCGGGATGCGACACAGGATGACGTATCGGTCACCGTAATGAGTTTTGAATCCTTTCAGGACGCACTCGACGCAATCCGGACGTTACGCCCCCATCGGATCTACTTCGACTTTTGGGTGCCCGGCATGACGGCGACCCAGTTTCTTCGGGTGCTGTCTGACGAAATCGACTTGTCAGGCATCTACCTTCATTTGCTTTCCGGAACTGAAGTACCGCCCTTTTTCGGTGAGCTGCTTGATCGTTACGGCGTCTCCTACCATCTCAAACCCAATTCCATTTCGGATCTCCGGGAACTATTGCGCAGCACCTACGGAGAGGAGGCGCTTTAAACAAAAGGCCCGCCGTTTCAGGCGGACCTTTGATCCTCAAAAAGTAACTTCTATAAAGTGGTTATTCATCGGGTGCCACTTCGGCCCTTGTGAAGGCGACCACGCCAAGTTCGACAAGGCCTATTATGAGATGCATTCCGTAGGTCTCTTCCCAAAATCCTAATAGCCAAGGGGCAGCAATAAGAAAAAGCCCCTGTAGGAGGTCAAGCCCCAAATGCACCTTGAAGGGGATATAGGGCGCCAACCCGAGATCATAGTCGGTCAAAAGACTGTAAACCAGTGTGGCTACACCCGCTGCAATCATCACTTGCGCCGGAGGCGAATCAAAATCCCATCCTCTCGCCAGCGGGTAGACCACAAGCAGTGCGCCTGTCACGTAATCGAGAACGGCATGAAATTTAGATGAGATGGGGACGAAACGATTCACAGTCAGGTCGTAGTTGAAGAGATTAAGGACGCTCCGCAGTTCGTGCAGGTCCCGGATCCTGTTGATCGTGCCCCGAGGTTTTTACGATTTTGTTGTAAATACCGAAAAGCAGGAACGGGGCGGCCCATTGACCTACAAACAGGGCCGTATGATTCTTCCCGCACAGTTTCAGCGTAGCCGACGCTGCCATCGCGCCCAGGGCCGACCAGAGGAAAAGATCGGATGGAAGCTTGGCGGTGTGGTCCTCAATAGCTTTGGCGACTTTGCCCTCTGAGGCATCTTTTGGTAGCATATTCATAGTGTAAATTTTTAAAGTGAGACGTAAGACCTGCCTGGTTAGACAGGATCAGATAGATTAAGGACGCGGCGTAGCATCGTTTTTGGGTGTAGTGCCCGTAGGAGTGGTGTCGCGACGAGTGCCCGCGCGGTTGTTGTCGTCAGTCGTCTGGGTGTTCGACCCATCTGTGCGGGTACGATCCGTCTGTACGTCTGTACGCTTGGTGGTTGTAGTGGTCGACTTACCGTCTTTACGCTTTTGCTCAATGGTTGAGCTTTGCTTTTTCGACGTCCGGGTCGTGTCGGTTTGCGCCTGGGCTACTCCGAACATAAAGAGCGCACCCAGCAATAAAAGGGACTTTTTCATAGTGATAT
>DATGXZ010000489.1:0-6936 GCA_035298445.1 Flavobacterium sp. | reverse complement strand
GTCTCTTCCGCTACCGGCTGGTCGAATTCAACCGTGATAAACTGCTCAGGCTGCGGTTCTTTCTGATCGAGTTGGATGTCTTTTACGATCCGGCCTTTGTCAATAATAAGGATCCGGTCGCAAATCGCCTCCACTTCCTGCATGATGTGGGTTGAAAGGAATACGGTTTTATTCTTCCCGGCGTTGCGGATCACATTCCGGATTTCAACCAATTGGTTCGGATCGAGTCCAGTGGTCGGTTCATCCAAAATCAACACCTCGGGATCGTGCAGCAACGCATTGGCAAGACCCACGCGCTGGCGATAGCCTTTTGAAAGCTGTCCGATTTTTTTATGGCGTTCTGGCGTGAGGCCGGTGAGTGCGATCACTTCGTCGATTCGCGCCTTTGGTACGCCGTAGACATCGGCGTTGAACGCGAGGTATTCGCGTATGTAAAGCTCGGTGTAAAGCGGGTTATGCTCAGGTAGGTAGCCAACCGAACGTTGGGCATTGCGGGCCTCTGATACAACATCAAAACCGTTGACGGTTGCGGCGCCCGTGTCAGCGGCGAGATAGGTCGTGAGGATTTTCATCAACGTCGACTTCCCCGCACCGTTTGGGCCCAGGAACCCGACGATCTCGCCTTTTCGTACTTCGAAGGATACATCGTCCAGCGCTTTTTGGGCGCCATACTGCTTGGTGATATTTTGAACCGTGATAGACATAGTAGGTCGTTGTGGCTGTGGCCGGATAGGCAAAAGTATGAAATATAGGTGGTTTTCGTCAGTATGTTTATCTTAGCACCCCGAAACAAAACGAAATGAGACGATTATTATTTTTAGCGGCATTGGCAGCAGTGTCGTGTTCGGATGAAAAGGCAGGGGTAGACGCCGCTAACATCATCGGAACGTGGCGTATGGTCGGACAAAAGGTCAATGGAGCGTATGAAACTTATAACGACGCTTGTAGCACTTCCGCCGATTTATATGTTTTTGGTGCAGATGGTACGTATGGAACTACTATCCACAACAGTGACTGCGAACCTTTCGTATCTGAATCCGGACACTGGACCCGCCAGGGGAAGACGGTTCAGGTGCTCGACCTCGATCCGGCAGCCTACCTCGACGGCACTTTTACCGTCGATAATTTTAACGCAAACGAGCTCTGGCTTCGGGAAGAAGTTCTGTCCGCCGACGGTACTTCCACCATCATATTCTACTATCTCGAGCGCGCGAACTGACTTTTTCCGTTTTCCGCTTGACGGCCTTCGTAAAAGTTCGTATCTTAGCGTGGTGCGAGGGTTGGGATATAGTAAGAAGATGGACGAAAGAAACAGCCGCCGCACGGTTAATTGTTAATTCAGATGATCAGTCCCGGTGCAAATCGGGATTTTTTATGGATACATCCCAACGGTTTGCAACTCTTATTTTGTGATGGAAAACAATCCTACCTTCCGCCATTGGCTTGATGCTTTCAAACTGGAACACCCTCTGGTGATCGCCGGTCCGTGCAGCGCCGAAACGGAAACGCAGGTCATGCAGATTGCCGAAGAATTACGTGAATCCGATGTCAGCATCTACCGTGCAGGTATCTGGAAGCCACGCACACGGCCGGGCGGTTTTGAAGGGGTCGGGGAAATCGGTCTGAAATGGCTGCAAAAAGCCAAACAGGAAACCGGATTGCTCATGGCAACCGAAGTGGCGAACGCCCACCACGTAAAACTCGCACTCGATCACGATATCGATGTGTTGTGGATTGGTGCCCGCACCACCGTAAATCCCTTCGCCGTGCAGGAAATCGCCGACGCGCTTCGGGACACCGACCGTATCGTACTGGTAAAGAATCCGGTAAACCCCGACCTGGCCCTTTGGCTCGGCGGCGTTGAGCGCCTGTATCACGCGGGTATCCGTAAGCTGGGCGTGGTGCATCGCGGCTTCTCGACCTATCAAAAGGTGAAATACCGGAACAGCCCAGAATGGCAGATCCCGATTGAATTGCAAAACCGGTTTCCCGATCTTCCGCTAATCGGCGACCCCTCCCACATCACCGGCCGACGTGCCCTCATTGCTGAAGTATCGCAACAGATGCTCGACCTTAATTACGATGGGCTTATGATCGAGACGCATATCGATCCGGAGCATGCGTGGAGCGACGCGGCCCAACAAGTGACACCGTCGGCGCTGAAGGAAATACTGCAGCATCTTAAGGTGAAGCACATCTCGACCGATGATGACCACTTTAACCAAACAATGGGTTTACTACGGGAACGGATTGATCGCGCCGACAGCGAATTGCTGCAGATATTGGGACATCGGATGAAAATAGCTGAGGAAATCGGTGCCCTGAAAAAATCGCGAAACGTAGCCGTACTCCAGAACAAACGCTGGATGGAAGTGTTGGAACGGATGACGACAGACGGGGCATTGCACGGACTGGGGAGCGACTTCATCCTTACCATCTTCCGGGCCATCCATGATGAGAGCATCGCCCATCAGGAAAAAATCATCAATTCTCCAAAATAGCGGGATGTAACTGTAAGGACGCCTAAACCGATTCTGTCTACATACATCCAAAAAAACATATCGGTATGCGAATTGCGTTTCGCATATGGCAGCGACGTGGTTGACAGCCCTTTTTTATTGGTGTGAAGAGGCGAAGTTGTACCTTTGCGCCATGACAGGAACCGTTTATAAGTCTACCGGAAGCTGGTATATCGTCAAAACCGATGACGGGCAGTTTCATGAATGCCGTATAAAAGGAAAGTTCCGGATCAAAGGAATCAAGAGCACCAACCCAGTTGCTGTAGGCGACCGCGTTGATTTCGAGTGGGAAGATGCCGGGGATGTAGTGCGGGGCGTGATTTATCACATCCATGACCGGGATAACTACATTGTTCGGAAATCGGTAAATCTCTCCAAACAGGTGCACATCATTGCCTGTAACGTCGACACCCTGTTCCTGTTAGTCACTATCGATAATCCTGTCACGACGACGAGTTTCATCGACCGGTTCCTAGTTACGGCGGAAGCGTACGGAATCGAAGCCGTGCTGGTTTTCAACAAAATCGATACACTTGACGGAGACGCCCTCGACGAACAGTTGTTTCTGCAATACGTTTATTCCCAGATTGGGTACACCTGCCTTCGTGTTTCGGCCACGACCGGCGCCGGAATCGACGGCCTCAAAGAGAAAATGACCGGTAAAACCAGCATGTTCTCGGGTCACTCCGGAGTGGGCAAGTCAACGTTGGTCAATGCGCTTGAACCCGGATTGAACCTCCGCACCAAGGAGCTGTCGGAGCAGCATGCACAGGGTCAACACACCACCACCTTTGCGGAGATGTTCGATCTTGGTTTTGGCGCGCGAATCATCGATACGCCCGGCATCCGCGGATTCGGCATCGTCGATATGGAGAAAGATGAAATAGGGGATTATTTTCCCGAATTTTTCCGTCTTAAAGAAGCGTGCCGTTTCAATAACTGTCTCCACCGCGAAGAACCCGGTTGCGCCGTAAAAGAAGCACTCGAACGCGATGAGGTGGCCTGGTCGCGTTATAAAAGTTATACGCAATTATTGGACGGCGACGAGGAAACGTACCGCACCAAAGAGCAGGAACAGGAGGGCGACTAAATGAGAAGCGTTATACAGCGGGTTTCGGAGGCTTCGGTCACGGTGGAAGGTACCGTGGTAGCCGCCATCGGCACCGGATTGCTGGTGCTATTGGGCGTTGAGGAAGCCGACCACCAGGAAGATGTGGTATGGCTGGCGGGCAAGATCGCCCAACTTCGCATTTTCAATGACGACAATGGCGTCATGAACCGCTCGGTCGCCGACATCGCAGGCGCTATTATCGTGGTAAGCCAGTTCACCCTCCACGCCCAGACCAAGAAAGGGAATCGTCCTTCCTATATACGGGCCGCCCGACCGGAAACCGCCATCCCGCTGTATGAGTCCTTTGTTTCGGAAGTCAGGAAACAATCAGGTTGTGAGGTCTTTACGGGTGTTTTTGGAGCCGATATGAAAGTACGACTTTTAAACGACGGACCCGTTACGATTTTGATGGACACAAAGAACAGAGAGTAATCATTTCTTAAAGAAGAGTTAAGAAAATTACTATATATTTGTTTTCCATCTCTCTTTATGAAAAAGCTGTCTTTCTTGTGCCTGCTTTGGGCATTCCAAATGGCCGCCCAACGTCCGGACCTTGCAACATCGTCGATTCCTGTCGCTCTGATGGAATATGCCAATGCGGTGGTTCGCACAGATCGGTTTACTGTAGACATTGCGTCACAGCGTAATATGTCGACGAAGCAACATACGGAAATTACGATTTTGAATGAGGCAGGTCTTCGTAATCTTGACCTAACGGAATACTACGACAAGAACACTCGCATTGAACGATTGGACATGCAAGTGTTCGACGCATCAGGACGTACTGTTAGATCCTTTAGGAAAAAAGATTTTAAAGACGTAAGTGTTGGGGATGGTTTTTCAGTCTTCAATGACAACAGGGCCTTGACCCTTGACTATACCCCGGTCACTTATCCGTTTACAGTCGTTTTTGACGCAGAGGTGCATAGCAGTAACACGGCATTCATTCGGCCCTGGCGACCTCTTTATGGGTATTTTTGCAGTGCTGAGCAGAGCGAGGTCAACGTCCGGGCACCCGAATCATTAGGTCTTTCTTTGAAGTTGCTGGAAGGATCGGGTCACTATCCGGTAGAGAAGTCGGTGACGGCGACCTCCATATCCCTGAAAATACAGCAAGTACGCGCTGTCAAAGCGGAAGACGAGAGCGTAGCATTCGAATCGTTGGCCCCAATGGCGCTGTTCAGGATACAAAAGTTCAGTTTAGAGGGGGTTGAGGGTCAGGGAGAAGACTGGAAGCAGTTCGGTAAATGGTATTTCGATACGCTATTGGCAGGTACGGATGACCTTCCGGAGGAAACCCAGACGAAGATAAAGCAACTCGTCGGTGCGGAGAAAGATCCACTGAAGATAGCCCAGATTGTCTACGCCTTTGTGCAGTCGAAAACCCGCTATGTCAGCATACAGATTGGAATAGGGGGATGGCGTCCCATGTTGGCAAAAGATGTCGATCGACTGGGATACGGCGATTGCAAAGCACTCACGAACTATACCCGTTCCTTGTTGAAGGTGGTCGGCGTGCCATCGTATTACGCCGTCGTCTATGCAGACGAACGAAATCGGCGGAGCCTACAAGCCGATTTCGCGTCCATACAAGGAAACCATGCCATACTCGCGATCCCGCATAATAATGAATATACTTGGTTGGAATGCACCAGCCAGTTCAGCCCGTTTGGATTCCAAGGGACTTTTACGGACAACCGCGATGTGTTGGTGGTAACGCCGGACGGCGGGCAAATCGTTAAGACGAAGCCGCTTATTGGGAAGGAAAATGGCCAGGTTTCAACGATCACGTGTTCCCTTACTCCCGAAGGCCGCCTTTCGGCAAAGGTGGTTATTACGTCGACGGGCTCGCAATACGATCAAGCCGAAGCCATCGAACGCCAGACAGCAAAGGAACGCGAGGTACATTATAAAGAATATTTCGAAGCGATTAACAATTTGGAGCTAAGTGCTCTATCCCTCGAAAATGACAAAGAAAAGGTGCAGTTCCGCCAAACTATCTCAATTGCCGCGGAACGATATGCCACCGACTCGGGCGGACGACTCATGTTCGTGTTGAACCCATTTAATCAAATGAGTGTTCCACGCCGTTACCGAAACCGGGAAAACCCTTTTGAAATACGCCGGGGCTTCTGGGATACCGATGAAATCGTACTTACCCTTCCAGAGGGATATGAGGTAGAGGCACTACCGCAAAATGTCGACATCGTCGGGACATTCGGGGAGTACCATGTGGTAATCCAACACTCGGGTGCCACGATCTCGCTTAGCAGGACATGTCTTTTTCATGACGGCATTTTTCCGGGCAGTGAATACGAATCTTACCGATTGTTTCGGGAGCAGATTGCAAGAAACGACAGCGCCAAAGTCGTTCTCAAGAAAAAAGCATAGTAAATATTTATAGTAAATGGGACGCAATTTATTCTTTATCCTCCTCTTTTTATGGGCCCTGACCGCAACGGCACAACAGTTTGAACCCACAAAAGTGACCGTAGACGATTTGTCGCAACGAAAACACCCTAACGATACGTCTGCCGCTGCTGCCATATTGTTTAAGGTTGGGCGTGTCAGTTTCGATTTCAACCAACAAGATGGGTTTGTCATCACGATGGATGTACGGACTCGCGTCAAGATATATAAAAAAGAGGGCTACGAATGGGCGAACCACAGTATACCTTATTATATCAGTGGGACAGATCAGGAAAAAGTCCGCATCCTTGATGCCGTCACCTATAATTTGGTGGACGGGAAAATCACAAAGACGAAGATGAAGTCCGATGGGGAGTTCGACGAAAAGAAAAGCCGCTTCCGGGGGGTTAAAAAGATCACCCTGCCGAACGTGTCCCCAGGGTCGATTATTGAGTATCATTATACGCTAACATCACCCTTTTTGAGCGAATTACCCGATTGGACGTTCCAGGATGCCATCCCCGTCGATTTTTCGCAATATTTGGTTAGCGTTCCGGAGTATTATATCTATGCTGCCAACCAGCAGGGCTATGAAACAGTAGATACACAATTTGAAAAAGGGTCGAGTTCGCTTACCATAACCAGTAAAGAACGAAGCGAGGGATATGTCACACAAACCAGTTTCTCTTCGGATAAAATTGATTATCAGCTAAATAAAACTACTTATACTACTCGCAACCTCCCTGCTATGGCAGATGAGTCGTACGTGAACAATATTCGAAACTACGTTACGATGGTCACACACGAACTGTCGTCCGTTCATATGCCCAACAGCCCGTTTAAGAACCTTTCAACTGATTGGCCTACCGTGGTTAAAACTATATACGACAGTGATAG
>DATGXZ010000488.1:0-2185 GCA_035298445.1 Flavobacterium sp. | reverse complement strand
GCGATGGGTCGTTTACCGGCGCGGTTTTGCGCATCGAGTCGGTGTGTGGCCGAAGGAAGGTTGCAGAAGGCCACCGGGCCCGAGAGGGCGAGTCGGATCCAAAGATCGGTATCCTCCCCAATGGCAAAGGCGGTGTTGAAGCCGCCACTTAAGCGAAAAGCGTCTGTCGGAACCGCCACCGCTGAGGTCCATGCTACCCGAAACACCCTACTGGTCGCGAAGAAATCGTCGAGCACGCCGCACCATCCGTTCGGAAGGTTCTCGAAATGAGGGGTGACGACGTGTCCTTCCCTATAAAAAATTCGATAGGACGTGGCCAGCAGGACCGATCCCGGAAAATCGTGGTATAATTGTTTGAGTACGGTAAGGTGATGGGGCTCCCAGGTGTCGTCGGCGTCCAAAAAGGCAAGTAGAGCTCCGGTCGCTTTTTCCGCACCCAGGTTCCGGGTGGCCGATACCCCACGGTTCTTTGTCTCGAAAAAACGAATGCGCGGGTCGTCTACCTTTTTGGCCTGTGCGACACTTCCATCGGTTGAACCATCGTTGACCAGGATGATTTCAAAATCCGTTTCCTCCTGGGCCAAAATGCTGCGAAGGGCGCGAACGACGGTCGCTTCCTTGTTGAATAACGGCACGATGACGGAGAAAAGAGGCATCAGGCTTTTTTTATACTACAAAGATAACCAAGTCGATAGAGGTCGAACAGCCGCATCGAAGGACGCGTGCCCAATAGCTGCTTCCGAAGTGCGGGGCGCCCCAACCGAAAGGCCGTTGCAAAAAGAAACTGCAAGCCCAACTGGGAAAGGGTGGCATATATCGCCGATAAACGGGCATAGGAGGAAGGCAGTAATCCGCCAGCTACGAGCGACTGCAAGGCCACCACGGCTTCTTCCGATTTCTGGAGGAAGCGCACACTGTTTTCGAGTCCGTTGTGCCACACCGCATTTTCAATGTGCAGGATCGGGATGCCAGCCTCTGACAGTTCATACGAAAACAAGGTGTCTTCGTGCCGCAGATTGGGTATCGCCTCATTAAAAGGCACCGTCGCCAGCACCGATTTCGTCGTCAGGAAATTCAGGGTCAGGAACGAGCGATACGGGTGTTTTTGGCGGGTTTCTACATCAAGCGCTTCCCGTTCGATACCGTAGGCCCACCGCAGCCGTTGCTCTTTTGAAGGCGTCTCGATCTGGTAGCGGATACCACCGTAGACGATTTTATCAGTACCGTCGAGATAGGGGAGGTACCGCTTTAGGAAGTCTTCGGCTTGCGGCAGGACGTCGGCATCGAGAAACAGGAGATTTTCATAGTGTGCCTTTCGGGCCAGCAGGTTTCGGATGGCACTTCGTCCGATGTTCGTTTCCAGTTCGGCGAAAGAGGCATGAGGCAGTTCGTTGATTTTCCTGTTTTCCGTCCGAAAACCACCCGAACCATCGTCCAGGCAGATGATTTCATACCGGATGGAGGCGGCGTCGGCCATTCGGGCCATTTGCTGTGCCAGCGGATAGACGTTGTAGTGGTATGTCGGAATCAGGATCGACAGCATGTCAGCGGAAGATACCGTATTTCAGGATGCAGTAGATGGCGCGAAGGCCGTCTTTCCAGTTGATTTTCTTGCCTTCTTCATAGGTACGGCCGTAATACGAAATACCCACTTCGTAAATCCGGACCCTTGGAATTCGGGCAATTTTTTGCGTCACTTCCGGTTCGAAACCGAAGCGTTTCTCCCGTAAATTCAGGCTTTTCAGCATTTGGGCGTCGAAGAGTTTATAACAGGTCTCCATATCCGTCAGGTTGAGGTTGGAGAACATATTCGACAGAAACGTCAGGAAGCGGTTACCAATGGTATGCCAGAAAAACAAAATGCGATGCGGTCGACCGCCCATAAAACGGGAGCCGTATACCACATCGGCAAAACCGTCGACCACGGGTTTGAGCAAAATGTTGAATTCCTGCGGATCGTATTCAAGGTCAGCATCCTGGATCACGATATACGCGCCGGTCGCTTCCGCAATACCGGTGTGCAACGCCGCGCCTTTTCCCTTATTGACCGGGTGCGCAAAATACCGTATCGGCGTATCCGGATTCGCCGCCTGGTACCGCGCGATGGCCTCGGCCGTATCGTCGGTAGAGCAGTCGTTGACGACAAGGATTTCTTTTTGGAATCCGGACAGAAGGGTCACATCCC
>DATGXZ010000487.1:0-12864 GCA_035298445.1 Flavobacterium sp. | reverse complement strand
AGAAGAAGAACTTGCGCTTTCATAATGCGACCGGCCGCGCGAGATTTTCGGCGTAAAGGAAATCGTCGTAAGTGTATCGGGTTTGATTTCAATCTCTAAACTGCCGTTATGGGCGAAGGTAAATTCGTGGTTAACGGAATTCGACTGGGTCGTAAAACTGTCGTCTTCGAGGAAGGTCACCGCGCGGGTGCGGTTGGTATTGTTGCGGTCGCTGTCGGTATAGAAATAACTGCCGTTTGTCGTCAGGTTCTTGACCGGCTCGTCGCTATAGTTGACGCCGAGTATGTTTGATTTCTTGATGCCGAAACCACCACCGAACATCATGCCGTTGATGCCGAATGACCCGTCGTCGTTGGTCCAGATAGAGTAATTACGTCCGCCGCCCATACTGTCGAAAATCTCGTTCATCGAGAAACCGGTGGTATTGATGTTGTTGGAAGAACCGATTAGGGAGATCTTTCGGCTTCCCTTAAAATAGTTGAGCATGAGGCTGCTTTCGTAGCGTTTGTCGCTGCCGTAGCCGGCCATCGCCTTACCGAAGAATCCTTTGTTTTTGTCTTCGTCGATAGTGAGGTTGATCGACGCCTCATTTGATGATGCCGCCTGTCCGGTCGTTTCTTCTTTCTTGGTTTTGGTATCGGTGATCTGTACCTTATTGATGATGTCGGACGGCAGGTTCTGCAACGCGATTTTACCTTCCTTGTCGAAGAAGGGTTTTCCGTTCACCAGGATTTGATTTACTTCCTTTCCGTTTACCGTGATCTTTCCATCGTTGTCGATTTCGACGCCCGGCAATTGTTTCAACAGGGTTTCCACATTGGCATCGGGACGCACTTTGAAGGAGGAAGCGTTGAATTCGAGGGTATCGTTTTTGATCCGCACAGGAGGGGCTTCACTCTTGATCTGTACCTCTTCCAGCGTGCGCGGGGCATCTTCCAGTTCGATCGTACCGACGTCGACGCTCTCCGACAGGCCTTCGAAGCGACGGGTGTAATCGGCAAACGTAATCATGGATGTTTTGAGGATGACCGGCTTGTCGGTTTTTCGGACGGTCATCATAAAGGAGCCGGTGCGGTCGGAGATCGTGTATTCGATCATGGTCGAATCTTTCGCGGATTGCAGATACACGGTGGCCGCTTCCAGCGGTTTTTTCATTTCCTTGTCAACCAGTTTGCCCTTGATCGTGATGTTTTGGGCGAATGTAGAGGATACGGCGGATAACAGCAGTAGTAGCAGTAAATTACGGGTCATGCGTTTGTTTTGTGAAGAAACGCGAAGAAACGATTTTCCGTGTGCAACTACGCGCTTTTCCTACCGGTTTAACACACGGACTTAGCAACTGCGAACAAAGGGCACTATTTTTCGCGGATGTAGATGTCGATCGGAACACCCGAAAAGTCCCATTTCTCCCGAATTTTGTTTTCAAGGAAACGCTTGTAGGGATCTTTCACATACTGCGGCAGGTTCGCGAAGAACACAAACTGTGGTGTTTGCGTCGGCAATTGCATGCAATATTTGATCTTGATGTATTTGCCTTTGATGGCCGGAGGTGGGAAGTTTTCGATGACCTTCAGCATGTGGTCGTTAAATTTCGACGTCGAGATGCGTTGGCGACGGCTTTCGAACACTTGTACGGATGTCTCAAGCGCTTTTAGTAGACGCTGTTTGGTCAGCGCGGATACGAACAGGATTGGCACATCGGTAAACGGCTCGATTTCTTTACGGATGCGGTTTTCGTATTCTTTGGACGACATGGTGTCTTTTTCGACCAGGTCCCATTTGTTCACGAGGATAACAACACCTTTGCGGTTTTTTTCGGCCAGCCAGAAGATGTTCTGGTCTTGTCCTTCGAATCCACGGGTGGCATCGATCACGAGGATACAGACGTCAGCGTGTTCGATGGCCCGCACCGAACGCATGACGGAATAAAACTCAAGATCTTCTTTCACTTTTGCCTTCCGGCGGATACCGGCGGTGTCGACCAGGTTGAATTCAAATCCGAAACGGTTGAATTTGGTATCGATGGCGTCGCGGGTTGTGCCGGCGATGTCAGTCACAATATACCGGTCTTCGCCGATGAGGGCATTGATGAAACTCGATTTACCGGCGTTCGGGCGGCCTACGACGGCAAAGCGTGGCAGTTCTTCGTCTTCCTGAACGGGTTCCGGCTTTTCGGGAAAAGCGTCGATCAGGGCGTCCAGCAATTCACCTGTGCCGCTTCCGGAGATACTGGCGAAGGTATAATAATCACCCAGTCCGAGGTTATAGAATTCGATCGCTTCTTTTTCGCGGGCCCCATTGTCGACTTTATTGACCGCCAACAGCACCGGTTTGGTCACCTTCCGGAGCAATTTGGCGACGGCCTCGTCCATGGGGGTGATGCCTTCCTCGACGTCGACCACAAAGATGATAACGTCGGCCTCGTCGATGGCGAGTTCCACCTGTTTACGGATTTCACCTTCGAACACATCGTCTGACCCCCGCACGTAACCGCCGGTGTCAATGACCGAAAATTCACGTCCGTTCCATTCGCTTTTGCCGTAATTCCGGTCACGTGTCACACCGGCCACCGAATCAACGATGGCTTCACGGCGCTTGATGAGGCGATTGAAAAGCGTCGACTTCCCAACATTGGGGCGTCCGACGATAGCGACGATGTTACTCATGGTGAAATTTTCGGCAAAGGTAGGGATTTAAGTTGGGAAGGACTTGAGTCGAAAGTCGAAAGTCGGAAAGTCGGAAAGTCGGAAAGTCCGAAAGTCCGGAAGTCCGTAATATCGGAAGATATTCGCTGATAGGAAGAACCTGCAAGGTTTTTTCAACCTTGCAGGTTTTGGTTTTGTAGTCAAAAGTCAAAAGTCAAATGTCGAAAGTCGAAAGTCGAAAGTCGAAAGTCAAAAGTCAAAAGTCGAAAGTCGGGAACACTGAGAGTGCCCATGAATGGGATCGTCATGCCCTTCCGACGGCTTCCCGCTATTATTTCAAAACCCAAAACCCAAAACCATGAACCACCAACCAAGAACTCCTTCCCGCGTGAGGGATTGGAGCAATTGTTTGAGCTCGGCGGCGGCGTGTAACGACGACGGCAGCGAGTGCGGAAAGCCCGACGGCGCCCTGTTTGAGTGGGTAGTAGGAAGTAGGCAGTGGGCGCCGGCACGCCCAAAACAAAATCCCCTTGCTAGTCGACTGTCCACGATATCGCTTTGACTCTAACTGCGACTGTGACTGTGACTGCGACTAAAACTACCCACTGCCCACTGCCCACTTTTTTTCCCCCTCAGGCAACTTTTTCGAAAACCTTCCCGTCTTTTGCATTGTAACGACGAAACAAACGTGAAGATCATTGCCCTACATGCCTCGGATGAGGCGCTGGTGAAAAAAGCGCTGAAGCGCGACCCGGCCGCCGAATACAAGCTCTACCGGCGCTATGCGTCGAAGATGCTGAGTGTTTGTCGTTATTATATAAAGGACATCCATTATGCGGAGGATGTCATGGTGATGGGCTTCACCAAAGCGTTCGACAAACTCGATCGGTTTCGTTTTGAGGGGAGCTTCGAGGGTTGGTTGCGGAAAATCATGGTGCGTGAGGCATTGGAATTTCTGCGAAGCCGCCAGCAGATGCGTTTTTCGGAACTGGAAGAAGCCGAGACGCAGGCCGCAGTGGTCGATGCGCTCGATTTCGACACCGAACGGCTACAGTTGCTGATCGACGCGCTGCCAGCCGGATACCGAACAGTCTTGCTGCTGTATGCCGTAGAAGGTTACAGCCACAAGGAGATCGCGGAAACCCTCCGGATCACGGAGAGCACCTCAAAAAGCCAGCTATTCAAAGCGCGGAAGTTGCTGGCGGAACAGTTCAACCCACACAACGAAAAGCATCATGGCACACGATAATTTTGAAGATCTGTTGAAGCGACGACTGGAAGAGCGTCGCCTTGCACCCAGCGAAAACGCCTGGGAGCGTATCAATGCCCGTCCGCGCGGCAATCGGTCGCGCCGTCGCGGTTTGGTGTATACTACTGTTGCCGCCAGCCTTTTGTTGTTAATGGGATGGTTCTGGACGAACGGGCCCGAGACCACCCTGCAGAATCGTTTCGTGACGGCGCCGGCTGTGGAGCCGGAAAAGCAGTTGGATACTACAGCACCTGCTATCGTGACGCCTCGTTTGCTAAAAGAGAAGAAAGAAGGTTGGGCCATGGCGAAGGTCGTTCCCTCTGTCGCGCCGGCGGATGCCGATCCACACGTGGTTTCGGAAACACCGACGGCACCGGTTGTAGTGCCCACAGTGGAAGAGCGGAAGATACAGGAAATCGTAGCCGAGCTCGACCAACGCCAGCAGCACGGGAAGGCGATCACCGACGCCACGGTCGACTCGCTACTGGCGAACGCCCAACGTGAAATCGCACTGGAAAAACAACAACGTTCGGGCACCGACCCAACGCGGCTCTTAGCCGAATCTGAAATAGAACTCAACCGCTCGTTCAAAGAACGCGTGTTCACTGCGATCAATAAATTCAGGAAAGTACGGATCGCCGTTTCATCGAATAACCCTTAAATCCATACATCATGCGTAGATTTTTAGTTCTTGCCTTTTTGGCAACCGGTTTTCTCATGCCTCGTGCTTCCGCACAGTATACCCTTAAAGAAAGCGGACTTCCGCTGAATGCCGAACGAACAAAAGCCGACAAGATACTCTCGCTACAGGAAGAAAAAGAGCGTATCAAGAACTACGAAAAAGACCGGCTGAAAAAAGAAATCGAGCGACTCGATGCGTTGGTCACGAAAGACAGCCTTTCGCCCGCTGAAGCGCAAACCCGAAAAGAAGAGGCGGCCCGCGCGGCGGCGCTCAACATCGACAACAAAACCGCCATCGTCGACAACCAGATCGCGTTGGTGGAGCGTGACGAATCGTATGAGCCGAAAGCGAATCGCGGCAGCAGCCTCGAGATTGGGCTTGGTAACGCTTATGACGAACAGGGTAGTATGTTGCTGGGGATTCAATACCGCGCGAACCCACATCGTGTGAAATATGACCGTCGCACCTATTCGGATGTGGTGTTGGTCGGCGGTTTGGGGAATGTGATCAGTTCCGGACGGAGTCCGTATGCCACCTGGAAAAGTCTCTATTCGGAATTGGGCTTCACATGGCGTACGCGTTTGCGTAAAAACGACAACTTTTTCCGACTTGCCTACGGACTTTCATTCCAGGTAACGGCGTTGTCGCCCACCGGAGATCGGTATTTCGTAGACGATTACAACGGTCATACCACACTGCAGCCGTTTGGGTATCGTCTCAGACAAAATCAAATGTACTTTACGAACCTGGTGTTTCCGGTATTCCTGGAATTTGGTAAATCGGAAAAGGTGACCTATCCGGATCGCGTGCGGTATTACATCAACAACAATTTTAAAGCGGGTATCGGCGGATATGGCGGGTTCAACATCCGCACGGCGCAACGGTTGAAATGGACGGAAGACGGAAACCGTCGGGAAACCCGGGATATCCAGGATTACAATACCAACAACCTGGTGTATGGTGTGGCGGCGTATGTCGGATTCGGTGCGCTGTCACTCTATGCCAAGTATGATCTAAACCCGCTGTTCAAGAATGCGGAAGAACGGGAGCGCCTAATGGCCTTCGGATTCCGTATGGATTTTTAGTCGTAATCACTGACCACCGACCACTAACTACTGACTACCAACCACTAGTCAAACCGGATGGCTTTCACCGGCGAAATTTTCGTAATGACCCACGAGGGAATGACCAAAACCAACAGGCAGATGCCCACGGTGATGACATTGAGCAGCAGGATGTAGATCCAGTCGAGGTTCACGGGTGCCGTGGTCACATAATAGCTCTCGGGGTCGAGGCGGATGATACCGGTGTATTTTTGGAGAAGCAGCAAACCGATCGCAATTCCGTTACCGAGCAGGAGTCCGCGCAGGATAAGGTGGAAGGCATTGTACAGGAAGATTTTCCGGATCGACCAATTCGACGCCCCCATGGCTTTGAGGATGCCGATCATCCGGGTGCGTTCCAGAATCAGGACGAGCAGTGCCACCACCATATCAATCGTCGATACCACGATCATGATGCCGATGATAACCAGGATGTTGAAATCGAAGAGTTTCACCCATTCGAAGAGATAAGCGTATTTGTCGGCTATCGTCCGGCTGCGAAGGAAGGATCCCGTGGCGTTGTGTACTTCCTGTCCTTTTTCTTCCATCTGGCTGAAATCATCTAGGAAAACTTCGAAAGCGCCGACTTCATCCGGTCGCCATTTGTTCATTTTCTGTATGTGCCGGATGTCGCCGATCACAAACGTGCCGTCGATTTCCTGAAAACCCGAATTGAAGATGCCCACCACGGTAAACACCCGAAGGTTGGGCATTTTCCAACTATTGTCCTTCATGAAATAGGTCGTGAAGCGGTCGCCGGGCTTTAGTTTCAGTCGGTCGGCCAGGTATTGGGGCAGCAGCACTTCGGCGTTGAGGTTGTTTTTGACATTAGGCATACGGCCGGCTACGAGGTATTCGGCGATGTTGCTCAAGTCGTATTCCTTTCCGACGCCTTTGAAGATAATCCCTTCGAAATCCGTCGCCGTTCGGATGATGCCGGCCTTGGTCGCCACAGCCTGCACATGGTGAATGCCGGATACGCCGGTGAAGGTCGGGTAAAACGATTGGTGGGTTGAGATCGGCGTTGCGGTGACCTCAGACTGGTTGTCTTCGAGGTTCGAGATCAGGATATGCCCGTTGAACGCGGCCAGTTTCGCCCGGATTTTCTGTTGGAGGCCGGTGCCGGTCGCTACGGATACCACCATCATCGCCATGGAGATGGCAATGGCCCACACCGCGATTTTTATTATCGGTGAAGATATGCTACTTTTGCCACTTTTGGCGGCCACAAGCCTTTTGGCAATGAAATACTCCGGATTCAAAGGGGTGGTTTATCAGGTACCAAAAATACGCTTTTTGGGCGAACGCCGCGACAACCATGACCCGTATACGTAGCTATTTTACTGACAGGAAAACCCTCGCTGCCCGACAGCTGATGTGGGCATTGGTGTCCTGTGTGGGTATGGCGTCGTGTGTTACCCGTAAATCGGCGGTACATCCCCGGACCGTAAAGGCAACCGAAGCAACCGCAGCGGTGAAAACGGATACGGTTTCGCATATTATCCGGAATACGGCGCCTGATACGGGGAAGATCCTGGCGGGAGCCGATAATTTTGATGGGTTTTCCGCACTTCTGAAAAACAAGCGCGTCGGAATCGTCACCAACCAGAGTGGACTCCGCTCGGACAGCGTCCATATCGTTGATTACCTGGCGTCGCGCACGCAACTCGTTAAGATTTTTGCGCCCGAACACGGATTTCGTGGTACCGCGGATGCCGGTGAAACGATTGTAGATGGGAAGGACGTCCGCACCGGGCTTCCGATCGTGTCCATCTACGGCGACAACAAGAAACCCAAACCGGCCCAATTGCATGATGTTGATGTCATGTTGTTTGACCTGCAGGATGTAGGCGTCCGGTTCTTCACGTATATATCGACACTGCATTATGTGATGGAAGCCTGTGCCGAAAACCACATTCCGTTGATTTTGCTTGACCGCCCGAACCCGAACGGACATATTGTAGATGGTCCGATGTTGGAGCCGGAAAACCGGAGTTTCGTAGGGATGCACACTATTCCGGTGTTGCATGGCATGACCATTGGCGAGTATGCCCGCATGATCAACGGCGAAAAATGGCTGAAAGACGGTATCCAGTGTGAACTTGAAATCGTGACCTGTGCGTCGTATACGCATGACAAACCGTATTCCATCCTGATAAAACCATCGCCGAACCTGCCGAATGATAAGGCCATCAACCTCTACGCAAGCATCTGTCTTTTTGAAGGCACGAATGTGAGCGTGGGGCGGGGAACCGAGCGGCAGTTCCAGGTGTATGGTTCGCCGTATCTTCCGTATTCCGGTTATTGTTTTATACCGTCGCCCAACGTGGGTGCGAAGGATCCGCTGTATAACGGACGCGAGTGCAACGGCGAAGATCTGTTGAATTACCCGCGGCTTGACCGACTGGAGCTCAAGTGGCTGATCCGGGCGTATAACGAAACGGAAGACAAATCGAAGTTTTTTAATTCGTATTTCACGAAACTTGCGGGCACGACCAAACTCCGTGAGCAGGTCGAAGCCGGCATGACCGCCGCCGAGATTCGCGCGAGTTGGGAAGGTGGCCTGATTGAATTCCGAAAAGTCAGGGAAAAATACCTGATTTATCCCTAGCAAAAAGGAGGACAAGCGTCCTCCTTTTCTTTTTTAGCCGTTTAGGTACGTGCGTTTTTGGTCGGAATCCCGTCAACCCCTTAATCAGGTTCCTCACACCCGCAGCCCGGCCTGACGGTATAGAGTCGGTTAAGGGTGCAAAAGGTTGCCATGGGTTCTTCTTTTTTTTGTTACTCGTCAAAAACCACTTCCCGTTTTGGTTTGGGTGGATTGTTTTCGCGATACAGCATCCGGCCAAGCGCACCGGTATCGCCGAGTGCACGGCCCTTGATCAGCCAGGCCGTACCGAAGAAAAACAGCGACAGGGCTTCGCATACGAGTGTGGCATACGGTATTTTCCATATACCGGAAATCGGAATGGCAAGAATGAACAGGATGATGGCGCCCCCGCAAAACCGGTAGATATTATTTTCATTGAATATACTCTTCGGAGTGGCCTTTTCCTTCGCCTGCCCCAGGGTGAAGACGTTAATCGCCAATAAGGCAAAGATACCGAAGAGGCTTCCTGCGAAGAAATAATGCAGCCCGCCCAGCCAGGCGTCCGTAAGCGGAATCAGTGTATAGATTTTTTGAGCCGGATGGTCCGGGTTCGTCGGCACCATCGCCACGCCAAAAGCCATAACACCGGCGATATTGGTCAACCGGTTATCGTTTCTCCAAAAAGACGGGTTGCTATATCCCCTATACCGAATCAGGAAAAGTCCGACGGCACACAGCGTTCCGGTGAAGATCTCCCGCAGGTTGGTGTAGTAATAATGACTTATCGAGTGCTGCACGGCGGTTTGGAAAAACCCGATGCCCGAAAGCAGCACCAAGACGATCGGTAGTCCGATGCCCAGATATCCAATCGAACGCCGGATACGCCGGTAGGTGTCGACGTCGTACGTTTGGACGGTAATGGTTTCTTTTACAACGATTTCCATAATGTGATGTTTGGTTGGTTCTCCAAATAGACGATTATTTTAGGAGGAAAACAATAGGTAGAAATACGGGAAATAAGAGTTAGTAATTAGGAGTTGGGAGTTAGGGTGAAGTCGCAGTCGCAGTCGCAGAAGTTGGCAGTTGGCAGTTGGCAGTGACAGTTGGCAGTAAGCAGTGGCAGTAGGCACTCTCAATCACTTTTTCGCTCCGCTGCTCAGGTGTTCAGGCTCTCAGGTACGCAGGTACTCAGGCGCTCAGGGACTCTCTCCCCCCCAAAATACGACATTCTACGTATTTTCCCACCTTTCCATTCCGTCTACGTTTGTCATGTCACTAAAAACCAAACACATGAAAAACGTTACCCTCACTTTATTTGTGCTGTTGTCGCTGGCCTTGACGCCGCGTGCGATGGCCCAGCGTCCGGTGTTAACCGATGAGGAAGCCGTGAACGAAATGGTCACCAAGGAGGTCGACGAGATGTTCCACTCGGAAGAGTTCCTCAAGAAAAAGAACAAGAAGTTCCCCGCGGTAAAAGGCTACATGGTCATCGACATCGGCGTGGTACAAAACGGCAAGGTGTCGACGTTCTTCAAAGTCGACAGCGACATCCGCGACATCGACTTCATCAACTGGATGTCCTCTTATATCCTCGAACATAAGTTCCGCTTCAAACTCCAGAAGCAACAACGCTACAAAATCCGCTACAACGCGGCCTTCGAATAATCCTACCTAAAAATCACTAAAAAATGAAACGATTGACCACCACCGTATTGCTCTCGGCTGCTTTAGCCGGTGCATTACCCGTCCAGGCGCAGTTGGGGAAACTCCTCGGCAGCGGAAAGGCCGGCAAGAAAACAGGCGACTTCACCACCGTATGGGAAGGTGAATTCGAAAACAAAGCTACCCGTTTGGCTGTGACCGACGGAACTGGGAAATACATCATCGCCACCGACGACAACTCCGCTACCGTATTGAATTCGGAAGGGAAGCTCATCTGGAGCGGCGACTACAAGAAAATTACGACGAACAAAACCAACAAGTCGGAGTTTCAATATACCGTCTGGACCGATAATGGCGGCTATCTTTTCCTCTTCGACGAACGTAAAATGGGCACTGATCGCGTAGCGGTTATCGATATCCCAACGGGGAAAGAACTCTGGAATTCTGAGCAGTACCAAAACCTCATCCCAAAAGATGGCGGTGGCGGTGACAATCAGGAACTCGATACGGTGAAATACATCCGCGAACTCGATTCCTTCCTGATTTCGCAACGGAATTCCGTCATCCTGGTAAAAGCCAACACGGGCGAGAAAATATGGGAGACCAACCGTTTCAAAGGTGGCGTCGGCGCGTATCTGTATGATGCCAAACGCAACGAAATCGTGATGCTGAATTTCAAGCCTACCGCGTTAGGGGCGCTTTTCGCCGGTTTCAAGAACCAACTCGTTCGGATCAATGCGTCGAATGGTGAAGTGTTGTGGGATGCTACCTTCGTCGGATCGATAGAGAAGGAACTCGTGACCCGCAAACCCATCGTCGATCTTTGGCTCAAAGGAGGGAAACTGTACGTACACCTGAACGGCCTCTCGGTTTACAATTACGAGAACGGCCAGCAACTCTGGTCGGCCACATATGAAGACGACATGGGCGGATCAAGCGGCAATTCGCTTTTCGGCAATAGGAAACGGACGAAGTATTACAAACTCATCGCAGAGCCCCTTTTTACGGAGGATGCCGTATACCTTGTCATCCTGGGTGGACGTGACCGCGTAAAATACATAGAGAAACACGATCTCGAAAGTGGCAAACTGTTGTGGGCGTCTGAGAAAATCGCGGGTGCGTTCTGTATGCCGCATATCTATAAGGCCGGAGACAAGATCATGGTACAGGTCGGCGGTAAGTTTCAGGTGCAGGAACTGCGTCTGGAGGAAAAATCGAACGGATTGTCTGCCGGTATGGCATTGGGCGGTTTTGGCGGCGGAAGCTACCAGGCGTGGGTGCCCTATATCTACTGGGATTATAAAAACCAAAAGAACGGCGTGCTGGCCATTGACGATAAGTCAGGTAAAACCGCCTGGCGTTCTGAGCGGTTCGACAAACGTATTACTGACCTGATCCTCGATGGTGACAAGACGGTTTTCGTGGGTGATGGCGATGAATTCTACAGCTACGACATCGCGACCGGTAACCAGTTGTTTGACGTGAAACACAACGATGCCAAAGTAGGTAAAGCCACGGATGTCATCGATTTTGGAGACAAGGTCGTGGTGTTGTCAGAGAAAGGGCTCGCTTCGTACAATAAGAAAGACGGCAGCCGGGCGTATGCGTCTGAGAAAATCCGTGGGGTGGATTATTTCTACAAAATCGGCGATAATTACTTCCTGCGTGACCAGCGGAATTCAAAGAACATCATCTACGGCATCGACATGACCAACGGCGAAACCAAAGGATCGGTGCAGTCGAAAGGAAAAGGCGGTAGTCCTGAATATGGGGATGGTATCGACATCACCACCGACGGCGAATACATCTTCGCGTTCAAAGGCAAGAAAGTCGAGAAAATCAAAGTAAACCCGTAACATTTGTTTGAGTAGTTAGGAAGGCCGTGAGCGATCGCGGCCTTTTTTTACATCGCGATAGCATGAAAAAGTTCCTCTATCTTCTTTTGGGATGCGCCTCGCTGGCATCGGCGCAGCAGGTACAATGGGCATCCAAACTGATCAAATTTTCGTCGGATCTCGGCGGAAAACAAAACGGTATCAAGCGCATTCTCGGCAAACCGGATGCCTTTCCACAATGCGGCCCGAGCCCTAATGCCTGGTCGCCCAAGAAAGCCCTTGACGGTTCGGAGTGGGTCGTGGTGGGTTTTGACCGGCCGCAGGCGGTCAAACAGATTGCGGTCTTCGAGAACCTCAATTCCGGTTGTGTGGTGCGCGTGCAGGCCGATGACGGCTCGGGCAGCTTCAAAACGGTGTGGTCACGCGGGTGGGCCGTGCGCCAGAATTTGTATACGTATTCGTTCCAACGTGACCGGGCGTACTATTACGGACGGAAACGACGTAAGATCCAAAAGGCGCCGGAAGTAAATGTGAATCCCGGAGTCGAACGTATTCTGTTGGAAACAACCCTTCCGACGGTGGTGGCGTTGCGGGTCGAGTTCAACTTCGCTGTAGTGCCCGGCCAGAAACAAATCGATGCCATCGGTATTTCGGATTCCGATGCGCCGCTTGATGCGACTATTCACACTAATGCCGCCTTTGCAGCGCTGGTACCGAGCGATGTGGGCCTCACGGGTCTGACGCCCGGAAGTCCGTGCATCACGCCCGATGGGCAGGTGCTCTACATCAGTGATATCGGCGAAATACATGACGCGGTGGTGTCGTATACCAAAGGTCCCGATGGGCGCTGGACGAACCGTAAAGACGAGCCATTGTTGTCACGGGAAAAAGGATTCAATTACATCGAGTTTGCAGGCTCCGACTTCCTTTTGAAAGGCGGGGTTCCTTTCGCGAAAGGTGGTACGGAAAGTGGGTATGAATTGTTGCGTCGGGTAGGTAGCGACTATGTATCGATCGGGCCCGTTCGAATCGTCGCATACAATAATTACGACGACACTTCCGATGCGACGATGTCGGCCGATGGGAAGGTGCTGATAC
>DATGXZ010000486.1:0-1657 GCA_035298445.1 Flavobacterium sp. | reverse complement strand
CCAGAGTTTCTTTCGGAATGTCAAGTTGTTTTCCTAACACCAATGCCATCAACACCTGCAATTCCGTTTCTCCCATTCCCTCGCGGCGGAAGGTGCTTTCGAGGCGTTGTTGCATCAGGGCTATGGCGCGTCCGAAGGTCGGGGATGCAGACGGCACGACCCGCCAGTCACCGGGTTTCGGATACAAGGTGGCATAGATCGATTTGTTCGCCAGGTAATCGCCATAATTAAAGTCGCTGGGCTGGGCAGGCGGCCGGGCGCGGCCCATGTGGCCCCGCACCACCAGTTGGTCGCCCGGAAAAAGCGTCGGCGTTCGCTTTTTGGGCAGGCACACCAATAGCTTGCCGCAGGCTCGTTTACGGTCGATAGCCGAAACGGTAACGACCAGTCGGCTGTAATAGTGTGAGGGACGGAAACGTTCGGTTACCGTAGCGGTAAAGGCATGTGGTGCGTTTTGATCGAAGTGTATGTAATGATGGGGGAAACGCCGCTCGTCGTGTAGGCGGGTGTTGGTCCATCCCAACACGATGGCACAGAGGGCAACCGCCGTCAACGTTCGGTAGGAACGCCACAAAAGTGCCAGTCCCAAAGGCGCTACGAAAGCGGCAAGCGTCGGCAGGCCACCGGGAAGAAAACGCCCGGCGAGTAAGCCGATTATGAAGAAGGGGAGTACCCGTACTAAAGGAAATCGCCACATATCGATAGAATTGAAAAGGAGCGAATTTCTCCGCTCCTTTTGGATATATGCGACACACAGCGCGTGTAATCATCCTGGCAGTGGGCTTCGCTGCGGTCGATGTGGTAAAAGTAGTACGAATGGAAAACGGCAAAGTACGGTTTTGCCGCATGAAATGTTAAAACTTACAGCACCCGGTTGGCCTGCACAAAGGTGCGCTGGTAATAGGGTTCTTTCGTAGACGAGATGATAACGCCTTCGCTGGTAGACGAGTGAATGAACTTGACTTCATCACCGTTGACTTCCACCACCATTCCCACGTGGCTGATGTTATTTCTGCGGCTCGTGCGGAAGAATACCAGGTCGCCCTTACGAACATCTTTTAGGTCGACTTTTGCACCTACTTTCGCCATTTCCCACGAACTGCGGGGCAACTTTTTGTCAAACAGGCTGAAAACAGCGGTCACCATACCGGAGCAGTCCATGCCAGCCGGTGTAGTGCCTCCTCCATGATACGGAACGCCAATGAAGGTCATGGCATTGTTGATCATCTGGATGGCGGTATAGGGAACGCCATTATCGGTAAGGTCGAGGTCGGTGTCTTCTTTATCGTTAAGGATGGAGGGTTTGGGAGCCGGAGCCGGTTTTGGCGTTTTGCGGACCTCTTTACGGGGTTCGACCGCTACCGTAGGCTTTGGTTTTTCCGCAGGGGCTACCTCTACTTTCTTATCAGCGGGCTTTTGGTAAATGCCCTTCTTGATCGCTTCCTTCTTGGATGTCACAATCTGAGCGTGTCCGAAAAACGGAACCAGTAGTATCAAAAGGAACAGAAGTCGAAACGTTCTTTTTGTCTGCATATTTTATTTTTTATTTTTCGGCAATGACGCCTTAGCTTTATTAATAAAATGGCTTCCAAAAAAGGGAACCGGGGGTTAGGGTCAGGGAAACAAAACGTGAAGCGTTGCACGTTTCGTATCAAAG
>DATGXZ010000485.1:0-2279 GCA_035298445.1 Flavobacterium sp. | reverse complement strand
ATATCAGCCATAGTTCTACATAAGAAAGTGAGGGAAAAGAAGCGAGCGATGCGGTTTGACCGTCTCTCTTCTTTTCCCCCACTTGGTGTTGTTTTCGTTTATCGTGTGCGAACCAGTGCGGGTTCTACCCATTTGAATACGTGCGACTCGGCCGGGATGACCAATCGCTCGGATACGCGGGCCATACGATCCGGGAGTTTCATCAGGAAATCACGGGCTTTTTCCGCTTCTTCTGATAGGTTTAGCATATTACCGATCTCCCAACGCTCGATTAATTTCCGCATGATGTCAACGTAATCCTGGGCGGTGTAGACGCCAATGCGCTGCGCGGAGTCAGAGAAGTGCTCGAACGCCTCGCTTATTTTCTGTCCGGATTCGCGAAGGAAACCGGCCGGCATAACGATTTTTTTCTTCATCATCTCCTGGAATGCCAGCATCATCCCGTTGGGGTCAACGGTGAAAATCTGCTTGACGAACTCGCTATAGGCGTTGTGGTGGCGCATTTCGTCGCCAGCAATCATGTTGCACATACGTGACAATTTCTTGTCTCCGTAGGTCTTGGCTAACTTGGCAACACGGTTGTGCGATACATACGTAGCCAACTCCTGGAAGCTGGTGTAGACGAAGTTTTTGTAGGGATCCCGATCGGTTCCGATGTCAAAACCGTCATTGATAAGGTGATGGGTGGTGATTTCGACCTCTTTCATGTTGACCCGTCCTGAAAGGTACAGGTACTTGTTGAGAAGGTCGCCGTGGCGGTTCTCCTCGCCGGTCCAGTGGCGTACCCACTTTGACCAGCCATTGCGCTCGACGTTGTCAACGCCTTCCACGTCCATCAGCCACGACTCATAGGTCGGCAGGGCTTCTTCCGTAACAGTATCGCCGATTAAAACGATCCAGAAATCATAGGGAAGGTCTTTCGCGATCTCGCGCAGTTCGGTGACTTCGTCGAAAAAGTGCTCGCTACTCGTGTCAGGCAGGAAGTCAGACGGCTGCCACAGCGTTTCTACAGGGATAAGGTATTCGTTCACGAAGCCGTCGACTTTGTTTTCAAGAAAGCGCATGACTTCAAGTCGCATGTTGTGTAATGACATGTAATTCAGTATTTTATTCCGTCGACAACCGTTTTTTCGGTTAAAGTAAAAAGCTCGTCGAACGGATAGTCCTTGACGGACAGTGGGTTATGGACTGTAAAGGTAACGCGATTTCCCAGACCAAGCGGAAAAAAGCCGTATTTAACTAATTTAAAGGAGTTATTGATGCTAATCGGGACGATGACTGCCGAGGGGGCGAACTTGGACAGGATCTTGATCCCGTTTTGTGAAAAGGGCTTCGGTTGTCCGGTTTTGCTTCGCGTGCCTTCGGGGAAGATGACCGCTGAACGGTTGTTTTTCTCAATGTATTCGGCCATCTTTTTGATTTCGGGCAGGGCCTGTTTCGGATCCTTGCGGTCGATCAGCACCGACCCGCCAACACGGAGGTTATAGGATACGCTCGGGATGCCTTTTCCGAGTTCGATCTTGGCTACGAATTTTGGGTGGAATTTCCGTAGGTGGACGATCAACGCTATGATTTCCCACATACTTTGATGGTTGGTGACGACAATCAGCGGCGTGTCGGATGGGATATTTGAAACGCCCGAAAACACCATTCGGTTGCCGGTCAGGAGCAATAATCCAGCTTCCGAGAGGAAATTCAGCACGTCAACCGAGAGTTTGTGTGCCTTGTAGCCGAATACATTGTGTGCCACCCATTGGATGGGATGGAAAACCACCAGCACCAATCCAAACCACAGGTAGAAAAGTGCAGACAACGGATACGATAGGATTCTTTCCATGTGACGATTCTTCGCGGCGAAAATACGCATTTTGGCGGGAACTTCCGTAATTCCAAATTGTTCATATTTCTGCGGAAAAACCGTAATCCACGCAGGAGAAAATGCCGTACTTTTACGAAAAATAAATCAGGAAAGAAACAATGAGTTCAGAGAGAGAAGCCAAACTAAAAGCCTTACAGTTAACGCTTGACAAGCTCGATAAGACCTACGGAAAAGGAACCGTCATGAAGATGGGGGACCAGGCAGTTGAGGAAGTCGAAACCATATCGTCCGGATCGCTCGGCCTCGACCTGGCTTTGGGCGTTAATGGATATCCGAAAGGTCGTGTCATCGAAATCTTCGGCCCTGAATCTTCGGGTAAGACGACGCTGACCCTGCATGCCATTGCCGAGGCTCAAAAAGCCGGGGGCATCGCTGCCTTCATTGATGCGGAACATGCCTT
>DATGXZ010000484.1:0-2269 GCA_035298445.1 Flavobacterium sp. | reverse complement strand
GTGCGGCATAATGTGACACAATCGAAAGTCCCAACCCCGTGCCCGGTATAAGCGACGCATTCGCCGCCCGGAAAAAGGGTTCGAACAGGTGCACCTGGTCTTCTTCGGGTATGCCGATGCCCGTATCGCTGACGGAAATCGTGCAGCCCGTTTCGGAAATAGCGGTCTGTATGGCGATGCGGCCGTCAACGGGTGAATACTTGATGGCGTTCGAAACCAGGTTCAGGATGCAGTTGCGCAACAGGTTAGCGTCGAGCACGATGGTGGTATCGGTGCCGGAATGCAGGGTCGTCACCTGCTGCTGTTCTTTGGCCATCATCTGCATTTCCTCTGCAATTTCGCGCGCCAGTTCTGGCAGGTTCACGGAAGACGCCTGCACCTGTATGCGGCCCGATTCGAGTTTTTCAAGATGGAGGAAGTCGTTGAGGATAGCGGTCAGGTGGCCTACCGCATTTTTGATCTTTCCTACGTGTTTGGTGATCTCCGGACTTTCCAACGATTCGGCGTATTTCCCGATGAGGGAAGCTGACAATTGCAGGGCGTTCAGTGGTGTGCGGAATTCATGTGACGCCATGGAAACGAAGCGGCTTTTGAGGCGTCCGAGCTCTTTCTCGCGTTCCAGCGATTCGATGATCTGGGCTTTCGCCTCTTCGAGGTCGTGTACGCTTTTGTGGAGTGATTCGGTGCGGCGCTCGACTAATTCTTCAAGGTCGGACGCATATTGTTTCAACTGGGCCTCATCGGCTTTCTGTTGGGTGAGGTCGTGGATGAACCCAACATATAAGGTGACACCCTGATACACCACTTCACTGACGCCTAGTTTTACGGGGAAAAGGGTGCCGTCGCTGCGAAGCGCCGTTACTTCCCGGCCGATACCGATGATGCGGGGCACATGGCTTTCGTGGTAGCGACGCAGGTAATCGTCGTGGCGGCCCCGATCGGGTTGGGGCATCAACATTGAAACATTCTGCCCAATCACCTCGGAAGGTTCGTATCCGAAGAGGCGACAGGCCGACGGGTTAATAGTCGACACGATGCCACGGTCGTCAATGAAAATGATGCCGTCAATGGCATTGGTAACAAACCCTTTTAAGGCTTCTAAATTCTCCAAAATAGGTTATCAATCATAGTTAGGGGGAATTCCTGCTCAATCAGGCAACAGGCGCGTTACCTCGCTTTTTAGTACCGGCAGGTTGTTGACTATAATTCCCCAAATTACGTCATCGGACACGTCATCATAGCCGTGTATGATTCTGTTTCGTGCATCTACAATCTTCCGGGAGTTTGATATTGGGATTTCTGGCGAACGTTTCAATATCAGCGTCATCGCCTCACCTATTATCTCGATATTTCGCTCCACCGCCCGTCGCGTCTTCAAGTCACTGCGATATGCTTCGAATACCTTGCCATCGGGGAAAAAACTATCAATTTCTTCAATCGAAGTCTTTATATCGAACAGCCAGCTATTGATGTAATCATCCATAAATGAGACGCTTTGTACGGTCTACCGCGTTCCTAAAATACGGATTCTTGATCGCTTTATCCTCTACCAAATCTATAGGTCTTTCGAGGATTTTTTCCAGCGAAAATTTTAAATCGAAGTAGTTGTCAGAATAGTCCAACACCTGCATTTCCTCAAAATCCACAATAAGGTCTACATCACTATGCTCAGAAAAATCATCTGTCAATACGGATCCAAACGCATACAAACGACTTACCCTGTGGGATTGGCACAACGTTTTTATAGCATCAAGATGTTCGCGGATAAGTTTCATGTTGTCCAAATATACGAAAAACGGAATCAAGGAAACGACAGCACTTTAGAGTTGGTCGATCTCATCCTGGATATTCAACCGCGCCCTTCGTTCAAAACGGTCATAGAAGTACTCGGTTGAAAAAATCCGATCCATGGACAAGAAGTGCCTCAGGATTTTCTTCCGTCCCGTGTTGTAGAGCAAATCCGGAAAGACGCTGTACTCTTCCCGCACCCCATCCGCATACTGACGGTATACATCAGGTGCGGCGCCCAGTACCGCCATATCGGCATCCAGCAGGAAGGCCGTATCACCCGATGCGGGCAGGTGCTCTTTGGTAGCGAGGATCATGGCGGCACAGGCTTCGATACGGTCGGCAGGAAACCCAATTGCCTGCAACCTTTGCCGGGCGAAACGAGCACTTTCGGCTTCGTTCTGCAGCGAGGTCGGTTTGTAAATGACGTCGTGGTAAAACAAGGCAAACAGCACCGCATCCCAATCGTCGATCTGCGGAC
>DATGXZ010000483.1:0-5927 GCA_035298445.1 Flavobacterium sp. | reverse complement strand
ACTGGAAGCCGAAATTGAACGTTCCTCTGTTCGGATACCCCAACGGATACCCTTCCGTGATGGTCTTGTTCCATCCGATATTCGCCATGATGTAATTCATCTTGTCCAACTGCCCCATCCGGTTTTGGAACTCCTGCTTCCCTTTGAAAATATAATCAAGCGGAATCGGGAAGTTCAGGTAAGCACCGATCACCTTCATCTCATCAAACGAAACAAACGTACGGTTGCTGACCAACTCGCCATCCGCCGCCTCCAGCA
The DNA here is from genome assembly GCA_035298445.1 of Flavobacterium sp. Taxonomy (GTDB): domain Bacteria; phylum Bacteroidota; class Bacteroidia; order Flavobacteriales; family Flavobacteriaceae; genus Flavobacterium. Next base: position 5,669 of record DATGXZ010000483.1, on the reverse strand, counting down.
TGAACTGGTTGTTATCGGTTGAAACTGAATAGTTCACACCGGCCTGGACATAGTCAAAGGCTGAGAAACGGAACTCAAAATTGTCGAAAAATACCGGACGAAGCGCCAAATTCCCCTCCGACGTGTTGTATTTGTTATACACGTTATTGATGTTCGGGTCAATCGTAAAGTAACCTGGCTGCGCGATCTTACGGGTGTACGATCCGGAGACGTTCATTTTGTCGGTGAGCTCATACATCGCATTGAACGTCGGGAACAGGTTATTGTTGACAAACTTGATGCGGTCGGCCGCGGTGCTGGCTTCGCGCGTCACATCAAAATCCTCGAACCGCAACCCGGCCGTCAGGTTAAGTTTCCCCCATTTCTTACGGGCCTCGGCATAGAACGCGAGGTTGTTCTCGGTATAGTCGAAATCAATCGTATCGGCATACACACCCGAACCAAAGATCGCATCGGTGTCGCTGTCGAAATTATACTTACCCAAATCACTTACCTTCAAAACGTTGTACTTACCACCCGTATTGATCGAGAAATTCCACTTTTCAAACGGAATCGCGAAATCATACTTCAGGTAGTAGTTATACATGTCGAAGTCGATGTTGCTGTTGTTATACGACATATCGGCATTCTCGGCTGAAATACCCCGCAATTTGGTGCCGCGGCCGAAGTAGTTACCGTATGTGGTAACATCCAGCGTACGCCCGATCGTATCCAGCTTGACTTTATATTGCAACACCGCTTCGTGTGAGGCTGTCTTGAACTTCGTAGCCGAATTGTTGCGATAGTCGATATCGGGCCCGGTGGTCAGGGCATCGTTACCTACCTCATCGTTCGATACGTGCACATTGTAGTTGAACAAGAGGTTCGAACGGTCGTTGATCTTATAGTTGGTGCCACTTCTCCAATACCAGTTCCGCCAATGAAAAACAGCCAGATTGCGTTGGTCGAGTTGCTTTGCCGGCGTGAAGTAGGTAAAATCCTGGACGGTGCGGTTGAAGTTCTCACCTTCTATATAGTTATACCCGATCATCGTCTGCCAGCTCAGGTTCTTCTCTTTTCCATTGAGAAGGATCTGCGGACTCGGCTTTTGGTATTTGTTGAAGTTATAATTGATATTGAAACTGGCGTTGATGCCTTTCATCCGCTTGGTACTGGTTACGATGTTGATGATCGAGCCGCTGGCATTGGCATCATAAGCGGCGCCCGGATTGTAGATAAGTTCGACTTTCTCGATGGCATTCGCCGGAAGCGAATTCAGGTAATTCTCTAAATCGGTGCCGGTCAGTGAACTCGGCGCCCCGTCAATATAAATACGTACCCCTTTGCCGTTCAATGAAAGGTTGCCGCCCGGTGCTTTCACGACGCCCGGAAGTTTCTTGACGGCATCAAGGCTGGTTCCCGAACTCAACAATCCGTTCTCACGGACGCTGATGGTGGTCTTATCGGATTCAACCTTCACATACTGCCGTTTGTTGCCGTAAATGGTGACCTGGTTGAGCTCAGTGGTTTTCGAAAGAAGCAACACGGTTCCAATAACGAGATTGGCGCGGTTGGCATCGGTTACGGTGAAATCCACGGCTTGTGTCTCAAAGGAAAGACCGCTGAACGTCAAGACATAGTCACCGGCTTCCAGCTCAAGATCGAGATTCAGGAGGCAGCCGGTACCGTTATAAACGCCAACTTTAACAAGTCCGTTGGGTGTCTTCTTCTCAATAAGAATGTTCCGTTCGGTAGTGTCAGCCGAACATGCGCCGCCATCAATGGTGGAATGGATTTCAATTTGCGTGGGTGGGTGCGCGGACATACGTCCGGTTAGGCACAGGACAAGTGCCAGTAGAAGTGATTTCATGTGATTGATGATTGATGATGATTGCAACTAAGACTGGCCGTCGCCGTTTTTGTTACAGTTTTAACACCTGTTCATCAAAAAAAAATCCGGCGATCAGGCCGGATGTGTTTCGTTTCGTTCGTAAGTCGCTTTTTTTAAGGGGGTTGTGCCCGACTCTTTTTGTACGTAGCGTTTGCGACAACTCCACGACTGACAGCCACACGACGTCAAAACGCCCAGGGCAAAACCGATGATAAGTAGCTTTTTCATTTTCTTGTCGTGATAGAAGCAAAGTCCGTGCCACTAGTTTCGGCACATCTCTTTGAGTTCGTCCATATAATTCCGTTGGTTCGACAGGCGCGGAATCTTATGCTGTCCGCCCAGCTTGTCCTGTCGCTTCAGCCAGTGATAGAACAAATTCTCGGGCGCCACATTCACCACCGGCGGATTCAAGGTCATGTTATTGAGGCGTTTGGCTTCGTAATCGGAGTTGAGGGATTTCAACGTCGTATCCAACACTTCCTGAAAGGCCGACAGGTTTTCCGGATGTCTGCGGAACTCGATCATCCATTCATGTGCCCCTTTTTCCTTCCCTTCCATAAACACCGGCGCAACGGTATAATCTACCACTTCCGCCTGTGTGATCTCGCACGCACGGGCCACGGCCTGGTCGGCGTTCTCAATGATAAGTTCTTCACCGAACACGTTGATATGATGCTTCGTGCGACCGGTTACCCGGATACGATACGGATCAATTGACGTAAAGCGAATGGTATCGCCGATCTGGTAACGCCACAATCCGGAATTCGTAGTGATGACGATGGCGTAGTTCACGTCCGGCTCGACCTCCCACAACGGCACCACCTTTTGGTCGGCAGTTCCGTAGGTATCCATGGGGATGAACTCGTAGAAAATGCCATAATCGAGCATCAGCAAGAGGTCGGGTGAATTGTTGCGGTCCTGGATGGCGAAGAAACCTTCCGACGCATTGTAGATTTCGTAGTATTGGAAATCAGCCTTCGGGAACAGCTTCCGGTATTGGTCGCGATATGGATCGAAACTTACTCCGCCGTGGAAATACACTTCTACGTTCGGCCAGATCTCGGTAATGTCCTTTTTCCCGGTTTCGGCCAGCACTTTGTTGAGTAGTACCATCATCCACGACGGAACTCCGGCAAAACTGGTGACATTCTCCTGAAGCGTTTCCTGTATGATCGCATCGAGCTTGATTTCCCAATCGCCCAAAAGCGACGTCCGGTTGCTCGGTGTACTCGAAAATTCGGCCCAAAATGGCATGTTTTCGATGAGGATGGCGGACAGATCGCCGAAATACGTATTATTCTGTTCATACACCTGCTTGCTTCCTCCCAATCGAAGGCTTTTGCCTGTGAACAGTTGCGAATCTTCGTTGTTGTTGAGGTAAAGGCACAGAAGGTCTTTGCCTGCTTTATAATGGCAGTTCTCCAACGCCTCGAAACTTACCGGAATAAACTTCGATTGGGCGTTCGTCGTACCACTCGATTTCGCAAACCATTTGATGGGCGAACTCCAAAACAGGTTCTGCTCGCCCCGGCGCGTGCGTTCGATCATCCCCTCAAGGTCTTCGTAGGTCGCGATGGGAATGCGATCGGCGAAGGTGCGGTAACTGCGGATGCTGTCGAAACCATAGGTCTTCCCTACAGTGGTCGTATCGGCCTGACGGAGAAGGCTCATCAGCAATTCTTCCTGTACCTCATGTGGGTATTTCAGGAAGAGTTCCATTTGATGGACCCGCTTCTTCAGGATCCAGGCGGCAACCGAATTGACGAGCGGAAAAGGCATATGGTTTGGGTTGGTGGTCTAGGCCATGATGGCTAACTTTACCAAAAATATGAAAATTCCGGCTTTATCCATGCCGGATCCTATTAAACACGCCCATTTACATGCTTTACGAAGGTACACTGGCCAAGATGCAGACCGAATACGGCAAGCCGATTCAATATTACCTGGTGTTCGAAAACAGTTTCCTGAACCTCAACCAACAGATCGGGAAACCGCTGGAAGTAGTGTTGAAAGGCTACCAGTGCCTCAACTGCTCCAAACAGAAAAAGATTTTCCGACAGGGCTTTTGCTACGACTGTTTTTACGGCAGTCCGGCCGCGGGCGACTGGATCATGCGCCCCGAACTGAGCACGGCCCACCTGGGCATCGCTGACCGCGACCTCGACTATGAGACCAAAGTGCAGGTGCAGCCACATGTCGTGTACCTCGCCTGCTCAAGTGAACTCAAAGTGGGCGTCACCCGCAAAACACAGGTCCCCACCCGTTGGATCGACCAAGGCGCGGAGAAAGCGATCGTGGTGGTGGAAGTACCGAATCGCTATCTGGCCGGCATCACCGAAGTCGCCCTCAAAGCGCACCTCTCGGATAAGATCAACTGGCGGAAAATGCTCACCAATGCCATCTCCCACTTCGATTTACCCGCCGAGCGGATCAAACTGCACAACCTATTACCGGCCGAGGTGCAGGAATTTTTCTTCCCCGAAAAAATCGATGTGTTCGAAATGGAATATCCGGTCGCGCGCTACCCGTCGTCGATCTCAAGTCTCAGCCTGGATAAGACAACGTCGTTCTCGGGCATCCTCGCCGGGATAAAAGGGCAGTACCTGCTTTTTGAAGACGGCACCGTGTTCAATGTGCGGGCATTCGAAGGCTACCGCGTGGCCATCACCGTATAAAAAAAACCCCGCCGCTGCGGGGTCTCCTTTATTCTTTCTTTTCTTCTTTCTTCTTCTTGTTGAACAGGCCGTTCAGCAGTTCCTTGCCTTTTTCCTTGGCTTTATCGGCCGCGGCTTCCTTGGCATTCTGGGTCGCTGACTTAGTGGTGTCTTTCGTCGTCGTACCGCCCGTCTGCGACTTGATCAGGTTGCCCAGGGCATTGGTGGCCTGTTGCGTGTATTTGTCTTTCTGCTGCTTCACCAATTGGGTCACGAGGCTCGTGGTGGCCTGTTTAAGGTCAGTGCTGACTTTCGGACTCGAAAAACTACCGGTTAGATTGGCGTTGATCGGCACATTGTCGAGTTTCGCGGCATCGGCGGGCGCCAATTTCGTTAGCAGGTTATTGACCTCGGTGCCCAGGTATTTGGCCGGAACATCTAGTTTAATGTTATAGTTCATCGCCTGGTCAAAACCATGGGTGCCGCCAATAGTAGCAGCAATGTCCTTATACTTAAGGTTGAATGGTTTGACGGTGACCTTACCATTTTCAAACGCCAATTGTGCCTTCAGGTCGTTTAAGTTAAGTTTCGTGATGTCGATGAATTTAAGGTTCCCCGAAAGGGCACTCAGTAATTTGGAGTTCTTTTCGTTCACGGTCGTCGACAACAATTGCCCCAATAGGTCGCCCGAAAGTGTCTTCAGGTCAGGCGCCATCGTTTTGGGGTCGAGCTTTCCTTTGACGTTGATCGTCGAATTCAATTTACCATTGATGACACCCGCGATGGGCGCGATGTTCCGCAACATATCGAGTTGGGTAAACGACTGCTGGATGTCGATTTTGTTCAATGACAGGTCCATATCAAACGTAGGGACTTTCTCTTTGGTCGACACACCGCCGCTGGCCGTGATGAGTCCGTCGAAAATAGACGTCCGCACATCCGACAGCGTCGCCGTCTGGTCGCGCACCGTCACTTTACCCGTCACGTTCTTCAGGGTGAGATTATCATACAAAACGGTTCCGATTTTGGCATTCAGCGTACAGTCGAGGTTCGACGGAATTTTCATCGCCCCGCTCGGTGCCGCGCCTTCTTTGGCCGGTGCATCCGCCGACATAAAATCGCTGACCGCAAACTGGTTCGACGAC
>DATGXZ010000482.1:0-1992 GCA_035298445.1 Flavobacterium sp. | reverse complement strand
ATGGTGACGGAGGCCTGCCGGAAAAACCACGTGACGGTGAATGGTATCGTGGCAAAAGCCTCTAAGGAAGTGTTTCCGGGTGATAAGATTACGTTCCGGAAAGACCAGATCACGCATATCGTGTCGGTACTCGATATTCCGGCGAACCGCGTGGGCGCGAAGCTGGTCGACATCTACCGGAAAGACGAAACACCGGCCGAGTCGTATGCGCACCTTGAGTTGTTGAAACTCTCGAAAGAGCACTACCGGAAAACCGGCGAGGGGCGGCCTACGAAAAAAGACCGGCGCGACCTTGAGGAATACAGTGATGATTTTGTGGAAGATGATGTGGAATAATCGGGAAGTCGTATTTTTACGGAAGAATCGGACCTTATGAGCCACGCCCCTATCCTCACCCACGACGAAATACAGCACACGATCCGACGGATTGCGTACCAGATTTATGAGACCTTTCCGGATGAGACCTCTATCGTCATTGCCGGCATTGCGCCGAATGGCTATGTTTTTGCGGAAAAAATCGCGGAAGTGCTCGAGCAGATATCGCCCCTGGTGGTGACACGCTGTAAGGTAGAAATGGACAAAAAGAACCCGTTAGCGCCCATCCGCACCTCTTTGGCACCGGATGCCTATGCAGGAAAAGGATTGGTGTTGGCAGATGACGTGCTCAACTCGGGTGCGACCCTGATTTATGGCGTACGCCACTTCCTTGAGGTACCGCTCAAAAAATTCAAGACTGCGGTGTTGGTCGACCGCAACCACAAGCAGTATCCGGTGAAAGTTGATTTTAAGGGCATTTCGCTTTCGACCTCGCTGCAGGAGCATGTGGAAGTCGTATTTGATGAAAATGCGAGTACCGTCGTCCTGAGTTAAGCCAGTTTCCCTACAATTTCGGCCGCAATGGCTTCCGGCGACTTCCCGTTGATGGGTATGGAGTGTTGTGCCTGTTGGTAAAACGGATTGCGTTCGAATAGGTGTTTGGCGATGAATTCTGATTGTGCATCTTCGGAGAGTCCGTCGAGCAGCGGGCGCTGTGTGCCAGATGTCCGCAGCCGTTCTGCCAGCGTGCCGACGGATGCCTGGAGGAAAAACGTGTGTCCGTGTTGGTTCATCACCCCGATATTGTCGTAGTAACACGGTGTGCCGCCGCCGGTAGCAAGCACGAACGCATCAGTGCGCTTCAGTACTTCCTGCAGGGCCTCGCGTTCCTGTTTTCGGAAGAATAATTCGCCTTTTTCTGAAAAGATGGCGGGGATGGATTGCCCGACGCGCGCCTCGATAACGGCATCAAGGTCGACGACGGGCCAGCCGGTTTGGGTGCCAATGGCGTGTGCCACGGTCGACTTGCCGCTGCCCATATACCCCAGAAGAATGACAACAGCCATTGGTAATTCCTTATGTTGTAAGGCTTTAAAGCCCGGTGTTCAAAAAAGGCAAATTAATCATAAAATTGGTTTGAAAAATAAATTATATCATCATATATTTGCACCCGCATTCAGGGAATGACCATGACTCGATAGCTCAGTTGGTAGAGCACAACACTTTTAATGTTGGGGTCCTGGGTTCGAGCCCCAGTCGGGTCACAGATTGAAAATAAGACTACCTGGCCATGTGGAGAAATTGGTAGACTCGCCATCTTGAGAGGGTGGTGCCGCAAGGCGTGCTGGTTCGAATCCAGTCATGGTCACGATGAAAGGAAATCCTGCCGATAGGCGGGATTTTTTTATGGACGGAAAAACAGCAGCCGACAAGATGACTGTTTTATGGTCGAAAAAAAAATCCGACGCTTTTGCAAAAAGCGGATTTCCCTTCTCTGAAGGGGGTGTTGTCTAGATCATGGAATACTTCCGTGATGACCGCGAATTGATTTGAGGTTCCTCGCTGCGCTCGGAGTACAGTCACAGTCGCAGTCACAGTCGCAGTTGGCAAAGGCCGCGAAGTCGCGAAGTCGCGGACTTCAGTCGCAGTCGCGGTGGAAGTCGAACAACCCTACCC
>DATGXZ010000481.1:0-1959 GCA_035298445.1 Flavobacterium sp. | reverse complement strand
GTTCTCCAGCCAGGCCCGCATCTCGTCTTCTGTTTCAATCGTTTCGCCAAACAGCGTATTGACGGTCGTAATGTTCACCGGGATCGGGACGGTCTGCTCCCCTACCCGTGCCACGACTTTATGTTCCCACGGGTACCATTCCGAAAAACGGTTCACGTAGTCCCAAACGGTTTCGTCGTTGGTATGGAACAGGTGGGCGCCGTACTTCGACACCAGGATTCCGTTCTCGTCGATGAAGTCGAAACAGTTGCCGGCGATGTGGTTCCGCTTTTCGATCACGAGCACCTTCTTGCCGATCGACGCATAGCGCTCGGCTAACACCGCACCGGAAATACCGGCGCCGATGATAATAATGTCAGCGGTTTTCATAAAGCGTAGGCGTTGATGCGCGATTGCATGTTGGCGGCAGTGGCATCCCACGAGGTTTTTGCCAGGATGCGGCGGTATTCGGCCGTGCGCGAAAAATCATCGGCGTCGTTAAGGAGGTAGTCGATGGCCTGGCCGAATTCGTCCGGACTGTCGATCAGGGATATACACCCGGCATAATCGCGTACGACATCGGCGATGCGCGTTGAGATAATCGGTTTGCCCGCCGCCATGTATTCGAGCGTTTTGGTCGGACTGATATAGGTGGTGGCATCGTTCAGCGCGAAAGGCATCATGGCGATGTCGAACGCCTTCAGGTAATGCGGCAGTTCGCCATAGGCTTTCATGCCCAGGTAATGGAGGTTGGCGGCACGGGGCAGGTCGGATTCGTGGATTTTGGCCAACGGCCCGATCATCACAAAAGAAATATCGGGATGGGAAGCCGCCGTGGCGCGGATCAGTTCGAGGTCGATGCGTTCGTCGATGACGCCGAAATAGCCGACGATAGGTCCGTTTATTGACGCGATGTCATCTGGCACCGCGATGCCGTTCAGGGCCTTCGCGAAATGGGGTTCGTCGACCGAGCTGGGGAAACAATGCACGTTCGGGTGTAGGCGGTTCTTCGACTCGTAGAGCGACTTCCCTCCGGTGAATACGACGTCGGCTTTGGCCATAAGCGCTTTTTCCTGGTCGATCAGTTCCTGCGGGGCGCCTTTGAACAGCGAGAGTTCGTCCATGCAGTCGTAGATGGTGACGTCGAAATCGAGCGTCGGTTCCAATACGACGAAAGAAGGCGAGTAAAACCAGCCCATCGGCATGCGGGTGTTGGCGATATAATCGGGCAGGATGCCTGCGATGGAGGCGATGTCTTTCACCCGGGGTTGCAGCACGTGCAGGTTTTCGGAGACCTTTTTCAACACGGCGGTATGTTCCTCTTCAGGGGCAAAGCCGATGGGCTCCTCGATAAAAAGCACCCGTAGGGTTTCGGCGAAGCGACTGATCAGGTGTTGCGGGCGTTGGTACACGAAATCCCATCGGAGATGGCAGAACACGACGAGATCATAATAGAAGGGCGCGACCGTTTGGTCGGCTGTTTCACGCACTTGTGAGGGTGCGGCGGAGTGGTTTGTTCGCATAATGTATATGTATAGAATGTAGGATACGTACCCCATCAGCCGGTCTGCTGGGGCATGCGAAGGCATAAGAAAGGAATGGGGACTCTTTTTCAGGACTTAGCCCTGCAAAGGTAAAAGCGAGGATTTGGGGGGTGTTACATAATTTTCCGATGGGGTTATTTATGGCGGTAAGAGGCCATAGGTAGGGTATTTACCCGCGAAGGAAAAGGACGTTGGGAACGGTTCGCTTAGTTGATTAGCGAAGGATAATTGGGGGTGTGGGCTGTTATGTACCCGCTTTCACTAACTCAAATGCTTTCGTCAATTTTTTAGCTTTGGGTTTTAAGCCGTACACTTTCATCTTTCGCTTCGTGATTTTTACGGGTAAGCCCTCGTATTTTCTGTTGGGATCGGGCTTTACTAAACGGCAACTAACCAAATAGTAAAAATTACCTTTTCTGCGAACTGTGCCGCTATC
>DATGXZ010000480.1:0-4348 GCA_035298445.1 Flavobacterium sp. | reverse complement strand
GTGAACTCAACCTTCGCACGATAAAGGGGCAACGGTATCCGACGATTTCGGTCAACACCGGGTACAATTTCTCTGACACGCGGTCGAGTCTGGGTTTTACGACGCAAAATACCAACCGTGGTTTCAATTACGGGTTTGCGGCCACGCTCAATGTCTTTGACGGCTTCCGGCAAAAGCGAAATGAAACCATTGCCAAAATCCAGATTGAAAATGCCACGCTGGCGGTGCAACAACAGGAACTGGCGGTGCTGGCGGCGGTCGATGCGGCTTTCAAGGACTACCTGACCAACCTCGAAATGGCCGATCTGGCCCGGGAAAATGTAGCGATTGCGAGACGGAATTTCGAGATTACCAGCGATAAATTCCGGATCGGCACCCTCACGCCGGTTGAAGTCCGTACGGCACAGCTCAACTATCTCAATGCCAAAGTGCGACTGAGCAATGCGCTATACAGCGCCAAATTGTCGGAACTGGCCCTACGGGAACTCAGCGGCACGCTTCGTCTGCGTTAATTCGGGGAAATACGATATCTTAGACCCGTTTTTGTCTCTTTTTAAAAACTGCCGTTTTGCTTTCGTACAACACAAAAGACTGGTTCTCTTTTATTATCCGCTTTCACAAAGCCGACACCTTCCGCACGTTGTTCCCTATTATGTGTGGGATTGGCACCTATGCCGCGTTGGTCGGATGGCTGGAGGTCGAGTACTTCCAGGTTGGAGAAAAAAGCTATATCCGGAATGTGGATAAACTGCACGGTATCTTAGGATTCGTAATTTCCCTTTTATTGGTATTCCGCACCAACAGTGCCTATGACCGTTGGTGGGAAGGACGCAAACTGTGGGGTAGTCTCGTCAACAACAGCCGGAACCTGGCGCTGAAGCTATCGGCAATGCTGCATGATGAAAACGACCGGGCGTTCTTCCGGAAAACCATTCCGGCCTATGCGACCGTACTCGACGTACATTTAAAAGACGACAAGTTATCACTACAACTGTTTGACGACGTCACACTCCCGGAAAGCGGCCACCAACCCAACCACCTGGCGGCCCTGATGTTCGCGCGGCTCAACAGTTTGTACCAGCAAAAGGTCCTCACAGGCGACCAGCTCATCATATTGAACGCGGAAATGCAATCGTTTACCGAGATTTGCGGTGCCTGCGAGCGCATCAAAAATACCCCCATCCCCTACTCGTACAGCGCGTTCATAAAGAAGTTCGTTTTCTTTTATGTGATGACACTGCCTTTTGGCTACGCCTTTTCATTAGGCTATTTCGTCGCCCCTATCGTCGTGTTCATTTTCTATGTACTGGCCTCTCTGGAACTGATTGCGGAAGAAATCGAAGATCCATTCGGCGTCGACGAAAACGACCTGCCGACAGCCCGTATCGCGGAGAACATTCGAAAACATGTAGCGGAAGTCCTCTGACGGAATCGGATTTTTCTTATCTTTAGGCACTTACGACCTGAGATGACGCCGACCCGCGCACTGATACCGCCTCCGCAACTGTCACACGAAAACTCGTTGAAGACCCTCGTGGAGAACCGGACGGTCTATACCCTTGACGCCTGCGAACTCAACCTTTTTGAAACCTACGAAAACTCGCAGCTTGTGCCGTTGCGTTTTTCCGATTTCGTGGTCACCAGCATGCTGCGCGGCAAGAAAATCATGCATCTTTTCGATGATCCGGCCTTTGAATACCTCCCGGGTGAAACGGTGGTGATTCCGTCAAATGTGGAGATGAAGATCGATTTCCCGGAAGCGGAATTCCAGAACCCGACACAGTGCCTGGCCCTCGCGATCGACCAACAGAAAATCGACCGGACGATCGAATTGCTGAACGAACGGTATCCGAAGGAAGGGAGTAGCATGTGGCAGCTTGACCACCAGAATTACTTTTTTTACAACAACATCGAGCTTGCCGCCACCATCGGGAAGCTGATCAATGAATGTATGAGTACGTCGGTGGCAAAAGACATCCTGGCTGATTTGACCTTACAGGAGCTGCTCATCCGTATCATACAGACCCAGACCGCGAAGTCGCTTGAACGCGACCACTTGTCGGATAACCACCATCCGATTGCGCAGGTGGTGGAATTCATCCGCGCTAACATCCGCGAAAGCCTGACATTGAAGATGCTCAGCGACCGGGCGTGTATGAGCGCCAGTTCGTTTTACCGGGTTTTCAAGCGGGAGACGGGTATGAGTCCCATCGACTTTGTCTTACACGAAAAAATCCGGCATGCGAAAAAACTCCTCCGCGACCCATACCTACAGGTGAACGAAGTCGGTTATATGGCCGGTTTTGACGACCCGAACTACTTCATCCGGTTGTTCAAGAAGCAGGAAGGCATCACCCCGAAACAGTTCCAGGCCCTGAACGTGGGCTAAGCGCCGCGGCGTATGGGTGTAAGATTGGCGGCCTCCGCGGGCGTAAAGAGCCTCGACTGCACGATGAAACGAAAGCCCATCGGTATTTCCAATGAAAAACTGGAGCCACGGCCTTCCACTACATCCATCGTCAGGTGGGTGTGTTGCCAATATTCGAACTGGTCGCCGCTCATCCAGAATTCACATCCCTCGATCGTTCCCAGGCACACATCGTTTGCGCCAACGCGGAATTCACCGGCCTGGAAGCACATGGGTTGTGATCCGTCGCAGCAGCCACCACTTTGGTGAAACATGAGGGCGCCGTACTGTTGTTGCAAGACGGCCACCAGTTCAGCCGCGCGTTGCGTGATAGTAATCCTGTTATACATAAGAAAAAAGCCCGGCGTGAACCGGGCCTACACAAATTTAATTACTTAGAAAAAGCCCAGTTTATTTTTGTCGTATGAGATGAGCATGTTTTTGGTCTGTTGGTAGTGCGCCAGCATCATCTTGTGATTTTCGCGGCCAAAGCCGGATTTTTTATACCCGCCGAACGGGGCGTGCGCTGGATAGGCATGGTAATTATTGACCCATACCCTACCCGCTTTGATGGCGCGTGGCACCTGGTACATTTCGTGCGTGTCGCGTGTCCAGACGCCGGCACCGAGTCCGTATAGCGTATCGTTAGCAATTTCAAGCGCCTCTTCCACCGTTTTGAAAGTAGTGACGCATACCACTGGTCCGAAAATTTCTTCCTGGAAGATGCGCATTTTATTGTGTCCTTTGAAAATCGTCGGTTGGATGTAATACCCGCCCTCGAGTCCTTCGATGGTATTGACATCACCACCCGTCAACAACTCGGCCCCTTCCTCACGGCCCAGTTGCAGGTATGAGCGGATTTTCTCGTATTGGTCGTTCGACGCCTGTGCGCCCATCATGACCGTGCCATCAAGCGGATGTCCGGTTTTGATCGCCTTCGTACGCTCGATGACACGGGCCATGAAAACGTCGTAGATTGACTCGTGGACAAGAATCCGTGACGGGCACGTGCACACTTCTCCCTGGTTGAGGGCAAAAAGGACGGCGCCTTCGACCGCCTTATCGAAGAAGGCATCATCGGCATCGGCGACGGACGGAAAGAAGATGTTGGGCGATTTTCCGCCGAGCTCCATAGTAGCAGGAATGATATTTTCAGACGCATATTGCAGGATGAGGCGTCCGGTTGTAGTTTCGCCTGTGAAGGAGACCTTAGCGATGCGGGGTGACTGTGCCAGGGGTTTGCCTGCTTCGAGACCGAATCCGGTCAGGATGTTCAGCACGCCGGGCGGCAGGATGTCTCCGATCAGTTCCATCATCACCATAATGGAGGTCGGTGTCTGTTCGGCGGCTTTCACGATACAACAGTTACCGGCGGCAAGGGCGGGCGCGATTTTCCAGGTAGCCATAAGCAGCGGGAAATTCCACGGAATAATCTGTCCAACCACCCCAATCGGTTCGTTCAGGCAAATGCTTACCGTATGCTCGTCGTGTTCTGAGATGGCTCCTTCTTCGGTTCGGATGACAGCGGCGAAATACCGGAAATGGTCGATGACCAACGGCAGGTCGGCCGCACGGGTTTCACGCACCGCTTTACCGTTGTCAATAGTTTCTACTACGGCGAGGTATTCGAGGTTCGCTTCGATGCGGTCGGCGATTTTGTTCAGAAGCGAAGCGCGATAGGCCGGTGACGATTTGCCCCACGTAGCAAAGGCAGCGTGTGCGGCGTCGAGGGCCATTTCCACATCCTCGACGGTTGACCGGGCCGCGGATGTGAAGACCTTGCCGTTGACAGGCGAGACATTTTCAAAATAGCCGCCTTTTGCGGGTGGCGTAAATTTTCCGTTGATAAAGTTGTCATACTTCGGCTTGAAATCAGGCCATTGTGCGATGGTTGACATAGTGTATATAGTTTTGGTTTGTGTCAAAAGTATCCGACTACCT
>DATGXZ010000479.1:0-1891 GCA_035298445.1 Flavobacterium sp. | reverse complement strand
CTTCGAGCTGACCGAGCAGTTCTTCCGTATGGGTGGTGTTCGTCATGGTTTTACTTTAACGGTAAAAGGATGTTTCAATCCTTTGAAAGCATCGAGGTCGGCCTTAAGCGACCCTACCGCGAGGCTGGCTTTTATCCGCACCGGCATTTTATTGTCATCCGCAGAGATCCAGACCGTGAGGCTTTCCTCTTCTTTGAAAACGCGTCCGGACATTACTAACGGGCGGAAAATCATGGTTGATATAGTGCCAAATTTAGTTGTAATATCCTCCTTGCCTAAATATTTTAACTTAAACTTGATCAGGTCGTCGTCAAAAAACATATCGACGGTCACGGCTTCACCCACTTTCATCCGGTCGATATTCGGATGGTTCCGCAGGTAATAGAACATCGACAGCACATCCTGCACATTCTGCGGCACCACAAACGTCTTCTCGGTTTTCTTCTTATAGTCTTTCAACACGATGCGATCCGTCGACTGGTTGATGAACCCTTCCTGGTTCTTCGTATAACCCCCTTCGTCGATCTGCCTGACGAACTGGTACGGATTGCCGGTCGTTTTGTCAAAATAGCTTTCGTAATTGTCAGCGACCTTGAAGAAGAACTTTGTCATGCCGGTCGTATAGCCGCGACCGATGGCATGAAATACCTTTTTGCCATTGCGCACATCCTCTTTCACCTCAAGGGTGGCGTATCCGGCGTTGACGATGCCGTAGTGGATGCGGAACTTGAAATATTCGCCTACATCAAAAGCCCGCTCTCTTTGGGAAGCGGGGGCGAAGCTGAGGGTTGAGGCGAGCAGTAAAAGTAGGGAGAACCTTTTCATGAAAAGAGCAATTTTCCGCCCTCGTTGCAATATCCATACCAAAGGTACCAAAACAAAAAAACCCAGTCAAATGAATGACCGGGTTTTTATGCTATTAACCAACCAAAACTATAAATTATGAAAAATTTATATCAATCGAGGGAACCACCCCTCTTTTGCTCTACAAAGATACAATCGTTTTTCAAGGAAAAGCAAGTCAAAAAGCGTTTTTAACATTAATTTCACAACGAAAACGTTGTATTTGGCTGGTTGTTTACATTTTATTCATCAACAACACATTTAGAGTGTCCCTCGAAGTGCCTGTTCGCGCTCGATCGATTCAAACAATGCCTTGAAGTTTCCGGCACCAAATCCGCGGGCACCCATACGTTGGATGATCTCGAAGAACAGGGTCGGACGGTCTTCTACCGGCCGCGTGAAGATCTGCAAGAGATAGCCTTCGTCGTCGGCATCGATCATGATGCCCAGTTTCTGCAGTTCGTTGATATCCTCTTTGAACTTCGACATATGGTCTTTCAACCGTTCCGGAATGGCATCGTAGTACGCTTGCGGCGGTGTCGACAGGAACTCTACCCCGCGCGAACGCATATCCGCGACCGTCGTGATGATGTCATCCGTAGCCACCGCGATGTGCTGCACACCCGGACCTTCATAGAAGTCGATATACTCTTCGATCTGCGAGCGCTTCTTGCCTTCCGCAGGCTCATTGATCGGGAACTTGATGCGTCCGTTTCCGTTTGACATCACTTTCGACATCAGGGCCGAGTATTCGGTCGTGATCTGCTTGTCGTCAAACGACAGGAAGTTCACAAAGCCCATCACGTCTTCGTACCATTTCACCCAGGTGTTCATCTCGCCCCAACCGACGTTCCCCACCATGTGGTCAACGTATTTGAGTCCGACCGGTGCCGGGTTATAACTACTCTCCCACGGCTGGTAGCCCGGCAGGAAGGTACCCTTGTAGTTTTTCCGCTCGACAAACATATGAACAGTTTCGCCATACGTATAAATTCCCGCACGCACCACTTCGCCGTGTTCGTCGGTTTCCACCGTGGGTTCCATAAAC
>DATGXZ010000478.1:0-7030 GCA_035298445.1 Flavobacterium sp. | reverse complement strand
CCGAGAAGCTGTTTGTCGTGGGAAGTCAGTTTCACGATTGGGTTCTTACCTTTTTCAGATACCGTTTCGAGTTTCACCTCAGGGGCAATTTCAAGTACGATATTGTGTGAGAAACCAAGCGCAAGATCAAGCTTGTTACCTGTATTCGATGCTCGGTAACCGACACCGACCAGTTCGAGTTCTTTTGTGAACCCTTCAGAGACACCCACAATCATGTTATTGATCAGCGCCCTGTAAAGACCGTGTTTGGATCTTTGCTCTTTATCATCAGCCGAACGTGTTACGATCACCTGATTGTCCTCGATCTTCACCTCTACGTCCGCGAACGGCTGTGTCAGCTGACCAAGTTTACCTTTTACTGTTACCACACCATTCGCAACGTCTACTGTTACACCGGCTGGAATCGCGACTGGATTTTTACCTATTCTTGACATTGTGTGTGGTTTTTAGTATACGTAACAAATTACCTCACCGCCTACATTGAGTTGTTTCGCCTGCTTGTTGGTCATAAGACCTTTCGAGGTAGAAACGATGGCGATGCCAAGACCGTTAAGGATACGTGGCAACTTGGTAGCGCCCGCATACTTACGAAGACCTGGTTTTGAAATTCTCTGGATGTCCTTGATGACCGGCTCTTTCGTCTCCTTGTCATACTTAAGGGCAATCTTGATGGTGCCTTGAACGGTGTCTTGCTCGAATTTGTAGCTAAGGATGTAGCCCTGGTCGAACAAGATCTTGGTGATTTCCTTCTTCATGTTCGAAGCAGGGATCTCTACCACTTTGTGGTTGGCAGCCACAGCGTTCCTGATTCGAGTCAGGAAATCCGCGATTGGATCTGTGTACATAAAATTACAATTGCGGCTTTGGTATTCAAAACCGGACCATCCGGCTGAACCTGAAGCCATTAAACTTCAAAAAAATTTTCAACAGATAGTCGTACGTTTCCGTCAAAAATCCGGCAAACTTACAACTATCTGTCGAAATATCAAAACTGGATTTTACCAGCTGGCTTTTTTCACGCCAGGGATGAGTCCTTGGTTCGCCATTTCACGGAATGTAACACGTGAAATACCGAACTGACGCATATACCCTCTAGGCCTTCCGGTCAGTTTGCAACGGTTGTGCATACGGACAGGTGAAGCGTTACGTGGCAGTTTCTGCAGGGCTTCGTAGTCGCCTGCTTCAAGCAGCGCTTTACGCTTCTCTGCATACTTAGCTACCGTCTTCGCTCTTTTGACCTCGCGGGCCTTCATTGATTCTTTGGCCATGTCTTAATTCTTTTTAAAAGGTAAACCTAGTTCTGCGAGAAGCGATTTTGCTTCCTTGTCTGTCTTGGCAGTCGTTACGAACGTGATGTCCATACCCGAAATCTTGTTCACTTTATCGATGTCGATCTCAGGGAAGATGATCTGCTCGGTAACACCAAGGTTGTAGTTTCCGCGACCGTCAAAGCCTGTAGCCTTGATACCGCCGAAGTCACGTACGCGTGGCAACGCTGCGGTTACCAAACGGTCCAGGAATTCGTACATACGCTCACCGCGAAGGGTCACTTTCGCACCGATAGGCATTCCTTTACGGAGTTTGAAGGTAGCGACGTCTTTCTTAGATATCGTCGATACGGCCTTTTGGCCTGTGATTTTCGTCAGTTCTTCTACTGCGTAATCGATCAGTTTTTTATCGGAAACGGCTGCTCCGACGCCACGGCTCAAAACGATTTTCTCCAGTTTTGGAACCTGCATCACGTTTTTGTAACCGAATTCTTCTTTAAGAGCAGCGACCACACGGTCTTTATACTCTTGTTTCAATCTTGGAACGTAAGCCATGACTATAATACCTGATTAGATTTCTTTGATACTCGTACCTTCTTGTCACCTTCCACTTTGAAACCAACGCGGGTTGGAGTCTTGGTTTTAGGATCGATCAGCGCCAGGTTCGAAATGTGGATAGGCGCTTCTTTCTTCACGATACCACCCTGTGGGTTTTTAGCGCTTGGTTTGGTGTGTTTCGACACCATGTTAACGCCTTCCACGATGGCCTTGTTTTTCTCACGGTACACGCGGGTAACTTTACCTTCGGTTCCTTTGTGGTCACCGGCGATTACCTTTACGATATCTCCTGATTTAATTTTAAGCTTTGTCATCTCTGTAAGGGATTAAAGCACTTCAGGTGCCAGTGAAACAATTTTCATGAACTGCTTCTCGCGGAGTTCACGGGCAACCGGTCCGAAAACACGGGTTCCGCGCATCTCGCCCTGAGCGTTCAGGAGTACACATGCGTTGTCATCGAAGCGGATGTATGAACCATCGGCGCGGCGTACTTCTTTTTTCGTACGCACTACAACAGCTGTGGATACGGCGCCTTTCTTCACGTTTCCGTTCGGAGTCGCGTCCTTAATGGCCACTACGATCTTGTCGCCTACGGAAGCATACCTTCTTTTGGTGCCCCCCAGAACACGGATGGTAAGGACTTCCTTAGCACCGGTGTTGTCTGCTACTTTTAATCTTGATTCCTGTTGTACCATGGTTATTTCGCTCTTTCAATGATTTCAACTAAACGCCAGCACTTCGTCTTGCTCAACGGACGCGTCTCGTGGATCCTTACGGTGTCACCGATGTTGCAGTCGTTTTTCTCGTCGTGTGCGACGTACTTTTTGGTCTTCAATACGAACTTACCGTATAGCGGGTGCTTTACTTTCGATACTTCAGCTACTACGATAGACTTATCCATCTTGTTGGAAGTAACGACCCCGATTCTTTCTTTTCTTAAGTTTCTTGTTTCCATCTTTTCGGACTACAAATTATTGTAACTCTCTTTTGGCAATCTCAGTTGCCAGACGGGCAACCGTCCTGCGGACCGAACGGATCTGCAGTGGGTTTTGGATCGGGGACAGCGCATGCGCCATCTTTAGGTCATTGTACGTCTTCTTCGCCTCGGCGAGTTTTTGCTGGAGATCAGCAACAGACAGATTCTTAACTTCTGATTGTTTCATGATGCTTTAGAATTATGCCTCGAAATCGCGGGCGATTACAAACTTGGTTTTCACCGGAAGCTTCTGGGCAGCGAGACGAAGTGCCTCTTTTGCCACAGAAATCGGCACACCACCTACCTCAAACATGATACGACCCGGCTTTACGACTGCTGCCCAATATTCGACAGCACCTTTACCTTTACCCATACGTACCTCAAGTGGTTTCTTGGTGATCGGCTTATCTGGGAAGATCTTGATCCACAACTGCCCTTCCCTTTTCATGTAACGGGTAGCGGCGATACGCGCTGCCTCGATCTGGCGGGAGGTCAGGAAAGAAGAATCCAGGGACTTGATGCCGAACATTCCGTTGGAGAGCTCGTGCCCACGCATGGAATTGCCCTTCATCCTACCCTTCTGTACCTTGCGGTATTTTGTTCTTTTAGGCTGTAACATTTTTCTTTACGTTTTAAATTACTTTCTCTTACGTGGAGCCGGTTTGCCGCTGCGTTCTCCGCGGTCACGACGATCGCCGCGCTCTCCGCGTGGTGAATCGCTCTTGCCGCCTGCAGCCTTCTTGTCCATTCCTACCAGAGGAGAAAGGTCTCTTTTTCCATACACTTCACCTTTCATGATCCATACTTTGATGCCCAGACGACCATACGTCGTGTGTGCTTCTGCCAAAGCATAATCGATGTCAGCACGGAAAGTTGACAGAGGAATACGTCCTTCTTTGAAGCTTTCCGAACGTGCCATTTCAGCACCGTTCAGACGTCCGGAGATCATTACCTTGATACCTTCGGCGTTCATGCGGATTGACGCAGCGATCGCCATTTTGATGGCACGACGGTAAGAAATACGGCTTTCGAGCTGACGCGCGATGCTAGACGCAACCAGAAAAGCATCGAGTTCAGGCCTCTTGATTTCAAAGATGTTGATTTGAACCTCTTTGTCGGTGATCTTCTTAAGTTCCTCTTTCAGCTTGTCTACCTCCTGGCCGCCTTTCCCGATGATGATACCAGGACGTGCAGTGGTGATAGTAACGGTTACAAGCTTAAGGGTTCTCTCGATGATTACCTTTGAAACACTGGCTTTCGACAAGCGAGCGTGGATGTACTTACGGATTTTGTAGTCTTCGGCGATTTTGTCACCGTAGTCATTTCCGCCATACCAGTTTGAATCCCATCCCCTGATAATACCAAGGCGATTTCCAATTGGATTAGTCTTTTGTCCCATGCTGCTTACGAATTGCTTTGTGTGTTATCTGATTGTCCAAGGACCACAGTTACGTGGTTGGAACGCTTCCTGATTCTGTGGGCACGGCCCTGTGGCGCCGGACGGAGCCTTTTGAGCATCATACCTCCGTCTACGCGGATCTCCTTTACGAAAAGGCCAGCCTCTTCGATGGATGCATCCGGGTTTTTAGCTTGCCAGTTGGCAATAACCGACAGCATCAGTTTTTCAAGTTTACGAGACGCATCTTTCGATGAGAACTTTAAGATTGCCAAAGCTCTTTCTACTTTTTGACCTCTCACCATGTCCGCTACCAGGCGCATTTTTCTAGGCGAAGTAGGGCAGTTATTCAGTTTTGCGAACGCCACCTGCTTATTAGCCTCTTTGATGGCTTCGGCTCTTTCTCTTTTACGAACTCCCATGGCTTCTTATTTTTTTCCTTTATTTTTTGCACCCGCGTGACCACGGAACGACCGTGTCGGCGAAAATTCTCCTAACTTATGCCCTACCATGTTCTCGGTAACGTATACCGGTACGAACTGGCGTCCGTTGTGGACAGCGATGGTGTGGCCTACGAAATCAGGCGTGATCATGGAAGCCCGTGACCAGGTCTTGATGACCGCCTTGTTTGTATTTTCCTGAACCTTCTTCTCCAGTTTATAGTGAACGTAAGGTCCTTTCTTTAATGAACGTGCCATTTCTTATTATTTCTTTCTGCGTTCTACAATGTACTTATTGCTCGGATTCGCCTTCGCACGTGTACGGTATCCTTTAGCCGGAAGACCTTTACGTGAACGTGGGTGACCGCCCGAAGAACGTCCTTCACCACCACCCATCGGGTGATCGACAGGGTTCATCGCTACGGCACGGGTACGAGGACGACGGCCCAACCAGCGTGAGCGACCGGCTTTACCGGAAACTACCAACTGGTGATCCGAGTTCGAAACGGCACCGATCGTAGCTGAACAGGTCAGCAGGATCAGGCGTGTCTCACCCGAAGGCATCTTGATGGTCGCATACTTACCGTCACGGGCCATCAACTGGGCGAATGTACCGGCAGAGCGGGCAATGACCGCACCCTGTCCAGGACGAAGTTCGATACAGGAAATCACGGTTCCGAGCGGAATTTTGCTCAATGGAAGGGTGTTTCCGATCTCTGGGGCCGCAGTTTCGCCTGACACGACGGTCTGGCCTACTTTCAACCCGTTTTGCGCAATAACATACGTTTTAGCTCCATCTGTATAATACAGAAGGGCGATGAACGCAGTACGGTTCGGATCATACTCGATTGATTTCACCGTGGCAGGAACACCTGCTTTTGCACGTTGGAAATCGATCATCCGATACCTTTTCTTGTGACCACCGCCTGTGTAACGCATGGTCATCTTTCCTTGACTATTTCTACCTCCTGAGTTTTTTATCGGCGCTAACAAAGAGCGTTCCGGCTTATCAGTCGTGATAGTGTCAAAGCTATTCACGACTCTAAATCGCTGACCCGGGGTAATAGGTTTTAATTTTCTAACTGACATTTCGCTGCCTTTTTATTAGATATTGTTATAAAAGTCGATCGTTTCCCCTTCCTTCACCTGGACGATTGCTTTTTTGTAAGCATTCGTTTTGGCGCTGATCAGTCCACTTTTAGTGTACTTAACAGAACGGTCAGGACGGACGTTCATGGTGTTGACCGCTACGACGGTTACGCCGTATGCTGCTTCAACAGCCTTCTTGATCTGGATTTTGTTGGCCTTGCGGTCAACTACGAAACCGAAGCGGTTGGAAGCCTCCCCCTCTTTGGTCACTTTCTCCGTTACGATGGGTTTAATGATAGTGCTCATCTGACTTCTTATTTGCTAAGGTTTTCAACAATTCCTTCCAGTGAACCTTCAGTCAGGACGATGTTGTTCGCGTTCAAAATAGCATAAGTGCTTAGTTCTGAATTTGTTACAACGCTTGACCGCTCAAGGTTACGGGACGACAAATATACGTTTTTGTTTTCGCCACCCAGTACGAACAGCGACTTTTTGTTCTCCAACCCCAACGCTTTCAATACGTTAGTGAAGTTCTTTGTGCTTGGCGTCTCGAAGGTGAAGTCTTCAAGAACGATCAGGTTCGACTCTTTCGCTTTGATAGAGAAAGCCGACTTACGTGCCAAACGCTTCAGGTTTTTATTGAGCTTGAACGAGTAACTACGCGGACGTGGACCGAAGATAGTACCACCGCCTTTGAATACCGGGCTCTTTACCGAACCTGCACGGGCAGTACCGGTACCTTTTTGTTTCTTGATCTTGCGTGTTGAGCCAGTGACTTCAGCACGCTCTTTCGCTTTGTGGGTTCCCTGACGTTGGTTGGCAAGGTATTGCTTCACGTCGAGGTAAACCGCATGGTTATTCGGCTCGATGCCGAACACAGAAGCATCCAGTTGAATGGTGCGTCCGGTCTCTTTTCCGTTGATATCTACTACTTTTGCTTCCATTACTTCTGAATGATTACGTAAGCGTTTTTGTGTCCGGGAACACACCCTTTAACCACAAGAAGGTTCTTGTCGGCCACCACTTTCAACACTTTCAGGTTTTGAACTTTCACATTGACGCCACCCATACGGCCCGCCATACGCATTCCTTTGAATACGCGGGATGGATAGGACGATGCACCTACCGAACCCGGCGCGCGGAGACGGTTGTGCTGACCATGCGTTGTTTGCCCGACACCGCCGAAGCCGTGACGCTTTACAACACCCTGGAAGCCTTTTCCTTTGGACACACCTTGTACGTCCACAAATTCACCTTCTTCGAAAATGGAAACGTCGATGACATCTCCTAATTTCTGTTCAGT
>DATGXZ010000477.1:0-3229 GCA_035298445.1 Flavobacterium sp. | reverse complement strand
GTTTGATGCCATATTGGGACGACAGACGACGCGCTTTGGCCCGAAGGTCGAAGATCGAAAGCGACGGCGTATCATCAATGAACAAAGGGGCTTTCTCGAGGTCTTTCACTTTCACCGTAAGTTGCTCCCACTCGTGTTTTTCGAGTTTTCCGGTTCGAAGTTTCTCTGATGACAAACCCGTTTCGGAGGAGATGAGACGCGTAATGAGCTGCACGGATGACATCTCGAGCGAAAATACCGCAACAGGCTGTTGGAAATCAATGGCAATGTTTCGAGCCATCGACAATACGAAGGCCGTTTTACCCATACCCGGACGGGCGGCGATGATGATCAGGTCGCTTGGTTGCCATCCGGAGGTTACCTTATCGAGTTTTTCGAATCCGGTAGCGACGCCGGAAAGCCCTTCGCGGGACGCAATCTCCTCAATGCGTTTCTTCGCCTGGATGACGAGGCTTTGGGCCGTTTCGGAACTTCGTTTGATGTTCCCCTGCGTCACTTCGTATAAACGGGATTCTGCCTTGTCGAGCAGGTCGAACACGTCGGTGGTTTCATCGTAGGATTCCTCGATGATTTCGGAGGAAATACGGATCAGGCTTCGCTGGATGTATTTCTGGAGGATGATCCTCGAGTGGAATTCAATGTGGGCCGACGATGAAATTTTCTGCGTCAGCTGGATGAGATAGAAGTCGCCACCTGCCATCTCGAGTTTTCCGTTTTTCTTCAATTGGGCCGACACCGTCAGGAGGTCGATTGGCTGGGTATCGGTGAAAAGCTGTACAATTGCTTCAAAGATGAAGCGGTGGGCCTCTTTATAGAACGCGTCGGGCTGCAGGATATCGATGACTTCATCCACCCCTTTCTTATCGATCATCATCGCCCCAAGCACCGCTTCCTCGAGATCCACGGCCTGCGGTTGCAGCTTGCCTTTTTCGAGGTTGATGAGGGTCGATTTGTCGACGCGCAACGGACTTATATTCCTTAAATTTTCCATAGGACGAATGTAGCGAAATCAGCGCTCCGGATTTGGGGAAGTAATACACCCGGAACTGTTGAAAAGTTTATTTTATTGTTCATAACCAACAAAAAATCCGGAAGAACACACTTCCGGATTCTGTTACGTTATCGTTACGGCAACGTTTATTCTTTGTATTCTCCCATCCGGCTGTATTTGTCCATTCGCTGACGCACCAGTTCTTCTGTTGATAAGTCTTTGATCTGGGCGAAGGCCTTCAGGATGTGGTCCTGTACGATGGTGTAGGCCGCTTCTTTGTCGTAATGTGCGCCCCCCAATGGTTCGGGTATCACGCCGTCTACCAATTTCTGTTTGGTCATATCGGCAGAGGTCAGTTTCAATGCTTCGGCTGCCTGCTCCTTAAACTCCCAGCTTTTCCAAAGGATAGACGAACATGACTCTGGGGAGATTACCGAATACCAGGTATTTTCCATCATCAGCACGCGGTCGCCGACGCCGATGCCAAGGGCACCTCCAGACGCTCCTTCCCCTATGATTACACATATAATCGGTGTTTTGAGGCGCGTCATCTCGAAGATATTTCGTGCGATGGCTTCCCCTTGTCCGCGTTCCTCCGCTTCCAGTCCGGGATAGGCACCAGGTGTATCGATGAACGTCACTACCGGTAGGTTGAATTTCTCCGCCATTTTCATCAGGCGCAGTGCCTTGCGGTATCCTTCCGGATTTGCCATACCGAAATTGCGGTATTGGCGTGTTTTGGTGTTATAGCCTTTCTGTTGTCCGATGAGCATAAACGACTGGTCTCCGATTTTTCCGAGTCCGCCCACCATTGCCTTATCGTCTTTAAACGCACGGTCGCCGAAGAGTTCCAACCAGGAATCACCACACATCGCCTTAATATAATCAAGGGTATACGGACGGTTCGGATGGCGCGACAACTGCACGCGTTGCCAGGCTGTCAGGTTTTTATAGATCGTCTTGCGGGTTTCTGCGAGCCGTTTTTCGATTTGTTTACATGTGTCGGTAACGTCTACATTCGACTCTTTTCCGATTACCTGGCATTTGTCGAGTTGGTCGACGAGTTCCTTGATGGGAAGCTCAAAATCGAGGTATTCCATTATTTTTTATTTTGGAAACACAAAGATAACAGTATTTGGGTTACGATTCAATGCCGTTTCCGCCTGAATCGGATGTCGTGGCGATCCGTCTCGCCCGCGTCTTCAGAATCCCGTTCATCACCACGGTAGCGAGAATAATGGCCGCGCCGAGATAAAATTCCCATCGCATCTTTTCATCCCCTTTTAACCAGATGATCGCCAGCAGGATGCCATATACGGGTTCGAGATTGATCGTCAGCATGACGGTATACGGAGTGAGGTGCCGCATCACCTGCACCGATGCGATAAAGGCATAGGCGGTGCACACGGAACTCAGTATCGCGAGATATGTCCAGTCGGACAATGATAAGTCGAAAAAGCCCGGACCGAAGCATTCCGTTACGGCGAGCCAGACGGTCAGAAGAAGGATGCCCCCGATAATTTCATAGACCGATATGACAGCGGCATTGAACCGCGACGCGAAAGCACCATTGACGATGGAGAAGGTTGCTGAGAGAAAAGCCGACGTAAGTGCGAGCAGTATTCCTTCCCAAAAACGCGATTCCACCTGAAAGATGATGCAGAGTCCGCCAATGACCAAAAGTCCAAATACGATTTCATACCACACGACCTTTCGCTTCATGAAAATCGGTTCGAGGAAAGCGGTGAAGAACGCGCCGGTTGACAAGCAGGCCAGTGTAACAGACACGTTCGATACTTTTATCGCCTGGAAAAAGGTCAGCCAATGCAGGGCAATTACGAAGCCTGCTACTAAAAACGCGGCGACGGTTTGAAGTGGTACCCGCATCCGGATACGCATAAGGGCGACATAGACCAACATGAACAGTACGGCAAGCGACATCCGAAACCACACCAGCGACAAGGCAGGCAATGAAATCTTTTTCCCGAGGACGGCAGTGAAGCCCCACACGAAAACGATGAAATGAAGGTGGAGGTAGCTTTTGACCTTATCGTTTGGCATTCCGCAGCAGGTAAAACGCTAAGATACCAAAAACGACGTTCGGTATCCACACGGCGACCAACGGAGGCATAGACGATTTCTCAGCGAGCACTCCAAACACTTTGTCAAAGAAGATGTAGGTGAACGCCAGGAGGATGCCGATGGCGAGGTTCATACCCATACCGCCCCTGCGTTTCA
>DATGXZ010000476.1:0-2681 GCA_035298445.1 Flavobacterium sp. | reverse complement strand
ACTGGACATTCCCCTTCGGCCGCGTCAAATACGTCATCGCCCACCACTCGAGTTGCTTCCCCGACGGCACCTACGGCGGCAATCCCGGCGGTTTCGTCATCGAAGGCGAACACAAAAACATCTACATTGCCGGCGACACTGCGCTGACGTTCGATATGAAACTCATCCCGATGCGCACCAAACTCGATTTGGCCATCCTGCCCGTCGGCAACAACTTCACCATGGATGTCGAAGACGCCGTCACCGCCGCCGAATTCCTCGAATGCGACAAAGTACTGGGCTACCATTTCGACACCTTCGGCTACATCGAAATCGACCACGACGCCGCCAAACGCACCTTTTTCGACGCAGGCAAAGACCTGATGTTGCTCGAAATCGGGAATTCGATAGCTTTGTAGTGTTGAAGCTGATCCGGCTATCCGCTGCAAGCTTTCTTCAAAACCGCGTGTGGGCATCGCGCGCCTCCGGCTTCCGTTGGTCGCCGTCGCCGCCCGGCCCCCACAGCGGTTTTGTGCAAAAGGCTTTCCGCTGCTATCCGGGCTAGGCAACCTGTTCCAAAACCAATTGCTGTGAAACGATTACTTGTACTGCTCTTATTCGCCTTGCCGAACTTCCTGTCGGCCCAGGCCGATGGCTACTGGGATAACGCCCGCGCCACCACCCGTGAAATCGTCGTCGGCGCCGGCGACCGCATCGTCGTCAAAACCGAGGATTTCCCCGCCGGTACCACCGAATTAGCGTATCGGGTCACCCTTCTCGACGAGAACCAGCAAATGGCCAGCAGCCTGGTGTCGATTCTCAAAGCCATTCCCGATCCGTCGGGCATCAGCCAGGGTTCCGCAGGGGCCGTATTCCTCATGTCGAAGATTTCCGGAGACGATAAGTGCACCTATGCCGCCTTTCCCACCAGTGCACTCGCTACCAAATACGAACAAACCGGAAAACCCGACGGCGCCTGCCTCGTGCAGTCGGAGCCGGTCAGTAAAGACGCCCGCCTTTTGTCGCCCGCTAAAATGGCCTGCCTGAAGACCAATGCCCTGTGGTTCGGATTCGAAAGCCATAACTGGGTGTTCAAAGAGAAGATCGTCCTGGAGGTCGTGCCTTGGGTCGACAACAAAAAAAGTCGCGGCTGGAACGATGAGGCGAAGAACGCGGTACTGGAGTTGTGCAAAACCTCGGGCCTCGCCGGACTCATGCTACACCCCGACGATCTGTGTCTGTCCATACTCGACAAGTTCCGCAACGGGTATACCTATGGCGAATACCAGAAAATGAGCGCGGCAGAGAAGTCCAAAGCCTATCGCGACTTCGGAAACGCCTGCCTCGATCCCAAAACAGCGGACCAGTCGTTGTTGGCCACCGTCCGTAACGATGCCTACCAGCATTTCCGTAACAAAGCCTACGACAAAGCCATCGACCTGCTCACGAATGCCATCGTCGATCGCGGCAACGCCCGGGCAAAAGACTATTACGCCCTCGGCACCTATTACCTGTTTTCCAGGCAAACCTCCAAAGCCCTCGATGCCTTCCGCAAAGGCGAGAAACTCGATCCATCTGAACTGCTGATCCAACTCGGCATCGCCAACGCGTTTCTCGTATCCGGCGATTTCTCAGCCGCCAAAGAGATCCACAAAAAATACCGCAATGAAAATGTCAGTGCCAAAAAAAGCTGGATCGACCAGGCGAAAGAAGACATCGAAGCGTTACAAAAAGCAGGAATCCAATCAGATGATTTCGCCCGGATGCTGAAATATTTGAAAGGGGAGAGGTAGGAAAGAGGAGAGAGGAGCAAGGAGCAAGGAGCAGGTAGCAAGGATCCAGAGCCAAGAACTAAGAACCAAGAACCAACCCCCAAAACTCAAAACTCAACACTCAAAACTCAACCCTCAACCCTCAACTATCAACCCTGAACTATCAACCCTGAACTATCAACTCTCAACCCCCAACCCCCAACCCCATGACCGCCACGCCCCACCCATACACCCTCGACTTTAAAGTCCCGTCGGGTACGTCAAGGGGCGTACTGACCACCAAGCAAAGTTGGTTCATCGTCATTGAACACGAAGGAAAGAAAGGTATTGGCGAATGCGGACTGCTGCGCGGTCTCAGCGCCGACGACCGTCCGGATTACGCAGCAAAGCTCAAATGGGCCTGCGACAATCTGTATTTAGGGGAAGAGGCGTTGTGGGAGGCCTTACGGGAGTTTCCCTCCATCCAGTTCGGGGTAGAAACTGCGTTCCGCTCGTGGTCGGCCGATGATCCGTTTGAGTTGTTTCCCTCCGCATTCACCGAGGGTAGCGCGACCATCCCGATCAACGGACTAGTTTGGATGGGAAGCGAAGCCTACATGAAAGAGCAGATTGAAGCCAAGATCGACGCCGGCTTCCATTGCATTAAACTGAAGATTGGCGCCCTAGGTTTCCAGAAGGAATGGGGCTTACTGCGTTCCATCCGCGATCATTTCAGTCCGAACGAAATCGAAATACGCGTCGATGCCAACGGTGCCTTCCGACCCAACGAAGCCCTCGAAAAACTCTACCGCCTCGCCGATTTGGGCATCCACAGCATCGAACAGCCGATTGCCACCAAACAATGGACCGAAATGGAGCGCCTTTGCCGGGCCACGCCCATTCCCATCGCCCTCGACGAAGAACTGATAGGCCTTTTCGACACCGATGCCA
>DATGXZ010000475.1:0-5145 GCA_035298445.1 Flavobacterium sp. | reverse complement strand
TTTGTCGACCTCCTCCCAGCCAGCCTGTCGTGCGATTTCCAATGCCGAGTGCGAACCGGTGGGCCGGTAACGCATCAGGTCTTTTACCGCTTTCCAGACCTGCTGGATCTCACGAATGGTGAGGCGTGTCTGGTTCAAAAGGATAAAATGCTTCGAAAGGTCGTCCTCGTTGTACAAGACATGGCAGTCCGCCACCATGTTTTCGTCCCTGCCCGCACGACCCGCCTCTTGAATATAGTTTTCGAGTGAGTCGGAGATTTCAAAATGTACGACAAGCCCGACGTCCTTCTTATCCACTCCCATTCCGAATGCGGAAGTGGCAACCATGATGTCTATATTTCCATTGATAAACCGCTCCTGGTTTTCCTTTTTTTCTTTTGCCTCCAGTTTACCGTGGTACGCACGTGCCAGGAAACCGTCTTTGACCAGTTTTTCGGCCAATTGTTCTGCTTTTCGGGTGCGGGAGACATAAACAATTGTCGGACAATTCTTTGATTCGATTAGGTTGCGTAATGCCTGGTACTTCTCATCCTCATCGATTTTCTCTGACACCCTATAGGTGAGGTTCTTTCGCCCGACGGGTGATTCATACAAAAACAAATCAAGCTGAAGCGTCTTTTTGAAGTAGTCCCGGATGTCGTCGATCACATTCTGTTTTGCCGTCGCGGTGAAACAGGAAACCGGTATCGGTTCAGCACTGTTCTTTTTCTCCTGCAGCGACTTTATGAAAGGCCCTATATACAGATAGTCGACCCTGAAATCTTGTCCCCAGGACGAAAAACAATGTGCCTCATCGATGACGAATCGGGCGATCCTACGATCCAAGAGCAGTCGTTCCATAGATACCGATCGCAACGACTCGGGCGAGACATACAATAAGCATGCATCACCGTTTTCGACCCTTTCATACGACTTCGCTCTTTCAACAGGATCCAAAAGTCCGTTTATTGTCACGGCGGAGGTAATACCTGCCTTCTCCAGATTGTCAACCTGGTCTTTCATTAGCGATTGCAGTGGCGATATAACAACGGTCAGCGCGTTGACGTTTTCGCCTTCCATCAGGGCGGGTAATTGAAAGGTTACCGACTTCCCGCCCCCGGTTGGAAATATCGCCAAGATGGACTGGCCGTCGACCGCTGCCTTAACAGCCTTCTCCTGCAACGGAACACCGTCATATGAGCGGAAATGGTCAAAGTTAAAATGCCGTTTCAATGCCCTGTGAACATCGAGCTTGTCATTGCAATACAAACATCCCGATAAACAGGGCCTATTTCTCAGTCGTGTCAGTACGCTGGTGACATCGGGATAATTCTTCAAAACCCATGGAGCTGTGATGACACGTTTGGAAGTTTCATCTGATAAGGCGTTAATCAGTGAAAGGCTGTATGCCGTCGCAATCGGAGCACGAAACACGAAAGTAGACGGATCAACATTCGCACACAGTTTTCCGTCGAAATGGTCTTGAATAAGCGGTATGACAGTTGTCGCATCGGTTTGGAAGTTCAGATACCGAAAAAAGGACTGAAACTCGGGCTGCTTTCGCAGAAGCAGAAAGTAAATTTGTTGAAGCCGCACATCCAGGCTACGGAAATTCGCTACCTGTTCTTCGAAAAGCGACCTGGACTTGATTGCGTCATTCAATGGGTTGTTTCGTTCTTCGTCCTGTAATTTCTCGTCTTTGGAAAGTGCGTGGGAGCGCTTTCTGGGAAAAAAAAGCGGAGACAGATAGAGTGTGTCAATATACTCCACTATGCCCGCAGCATCCAGCGTATTTTTTATGTATTGTATGTCGTGATGCACGAGGTTATGCCCACAGACGAACTTTATACCGCGCAAAAAATGTTGAAATTCCGTAGGGGATGATGTATGCACAAAACCACCGTCCGTTTTGATTCCCCCTAGATCCAAAATGACACCCGTGCGGGGGTCGATTTCCGTATCAACAAAAGCAACAGGAGGCAAAGTGTTTAGATTCATTGCACCTTATTTTGTGCAATGTAATAAAATATCGCTTTGGAGGTATGTATGTGGTATTAGGAAGAGACATTCTTCCGCAGAAATGCCAAAATATCCTGATTCTCCAATACCTCCTTCTCCGCTCCCTTCATGCCCACCAAAAACAACGCCTCCGCGAGTTGCTGCGAGGTGACGCTATACCGGCGCCCCAGTAATCGGATAACCGGATACAACAGCCGCATGATCGTATAGCCGATATTCGGTTCGGTGCGCGGTTCGGTCGGGTAGATATAACCCGGCCGCAGCGTGAAAAATCGCAGGTTCAGGGCGGCGATCTGGTTTTCCGCCATACCCTTATACAGCGCAAACGGCGTACGGCTTTTCTCCGATCGGTCGGCACCGGCACCGCTCAGCAGGCATACCCGTGCCCCCGGACTACCCGCCTCCAGCGCTTTCGCAAACGCCACGGCATAGTCGACGGTGATGGTCTTCAGTAGCTCGTTCGACACGCTTCCGGTATAGGCACCCAGACAGAAAAACGCAACATCACAGCCTACAAATGCCTCCGCCTCCGGATGTGCAAAATCCGCCACGACATACTCCCGCAATCTCGCATGCACCTGCCCCGTCGGTCGGCGCACCAACGAACGTACTTCGCTTATCGCGTCGTCCGCCAGACACAACTCCAGCACCTTCTTTCCCACCATACCGGTACCCCCGGCGATTACTACTTTCATTGTCTAAGCTGCCTATTTGTTTTGACGCGAAGGTACAAAAAGAACGTATGAGGAGAGAGGTGAGGGGTGAGGGGTGAGAGGTGCGGTTCGCTCCTTGCTCCTTGATACTTGATACTTGATACTTGATTGTGGAAAAGCAGGAAAATAGGATTGTGATAAGGGTGGATAAGGGTGAAAGGTAAGTTGGTATCTATACAATCAATTATTTGTATATTCGTGACTATGGAGCGTACCTTGGGGCGGGCCTGACCGTGATGTTTGTACATTTCACGACTAGACAATCCGGTTGATGTATAGAAAGTCTACTACTTTTCGTTTTCCGGCCGTTTTATACCTATACGCTGCATTGGAGTTTATAGTATGGATTCTTCAGAGATATAAATGAGTTATGCGACATAATATTTCATCTAACCGATAAACATCACCAAAATGGTACGTAACAAAACAAAGGTTGAAATTAATAAAGCTCTTGATGGCCATAAATATTTTTCTTCATCTGACTTTTCAGTTGAATATAAAGGATATACTATATCAATTAGATATGAATATGACTCAAGATTCTACTTCATTATTAATTTGCCGGAACAAATATCTACTAGGAAAGTAGAAACACAACAACAAAGCCTACTATCGATGAGGAGTACTCTTCAATCTCAAGAAGTAGAAGTTTATCTTATCAACGTTAAGATGTCTCCTGGTCAGATGGTACTTAGCGAAAACGTCGAATTTGAAAGCAGCAAATTAAGAAGCAATATCAATTCATGGCTAACAACAATCTGGGAAGAACTTAATTCACAGCCGTTGAGCAAAAGATTAGATGAACAAAATGATATCCTAAACGAAATTAAATCAAGAGTCGATCAGGTTTCTGAGGAATATTTTAGTAGAGAAGAAGGCGAAGAAATCAAGCAAAAATTAAAAGATCTTGAAGCGCAAATCAAAGCTCAAATTGAACAGCAAGTTACCGAGAAAAAAGAGCAAGGCGAAAAAATTAAAGAATTACATCAATACATCGAGGTACTTACAGATACTGTTTATCTGCTAAATAAGAAAAATTGGTTTAAATCATCCATGACAAAAATGTATAAATGGATATCGAATGAAAGTAACCGAAAACTTTTGAAAGATGGGGCTGAATTATTGAAGCCACTATTACCGGAATCGGTAAAAGATATTGTAGAGTAATTACGTCGCATAACAGCGGCTACCCGCAATGCGCCAGTTGACGGTAAGTTGAACGAATCTTTTCTTTAATTTCGTTTTGTCGTCGCGGAGTCCCGATAGCTATCGGGACGGTTCCAGAATCTGGCGCACTGCGTGTGAGCCGCGAAACGTTGGTGGATATTTCTTGAACATTTTTCTAAAATTGAACAATTTAGCAGCATGGCAAAAAACTTAAGAATAAACATATTGCAATACATAAAAGCGAATGGCGGAGAATATGAAACGGTAGATTTGGCACCTATGCTTTTGAAAACGCTTGCGCAAATTAAACGAAGTAATATAAAAGCGGTTTTAAAGGATTTACATAATGAAGGTTATATAGTTGGTCATTGGAAAGGTTTGTCATTTCTAAACAACGTTGATGGAACAATGAAAAAAGACGACGAGATAAATGCCACAGCAACAATAACCCAAAAAGGGATTTCGCTTCTTGTTGATAATAAATTAAAAGTCAGACAAACTTTGTTAGCAACGATAACAATTATTTCCCTCATTTTCTCGGTCGCTATTTCTATTTATTCCGTAGTTCTAAAAAGTGAAATTAAAAAATTAGAAAGCGATATTGATCATTTAGAATCTAGGGTTTCTGATATAGAAACAAATCCAGTAATTTTAAATACTGAATAAGGAAAAGTCCAGCAGTCGGTCCATAAATGAAAACAACTCCCCCTGCGCATCATCTCTCACTAAATACGCCCCGCAAAGGTCTCCGACTTTGCGACAATGCCCACCCCGAGTCGCGACAGCATCGGGGTAGAAGAATTTTAAATTTTGAATTCGGAATACTCGCCCCTATCTCCTCTCCCCTCTCCCCTCTCCCCAACTCCTAACCCCTAACTCCTCCACCTCCAACATATCCCCTCAATTGTGTAACCCACCACCTCCCCACCCACACTACATTTACCCATATACTAAATACCGTATCATGAAAAAAGACAACGCGAAAGACCAAAAGAAATCGCACAAAGCACCTACTACCAGCGCCAAAACCGATAGCACGGCTAAAGAAGCGCCGAAAACCGAAACGAAGGCGGCTCCGGCCAACGACAAATCAGGCGGCAAAAAATCGTCTAAATAGTCAGACATGTTCAACCGGAAAATAGAAAAAGTCACCGACCCTTCCAACGACGATCCCCAAAACCCGCTGCCCGAACGACGGGGTGAGCGGGAAGACAACGAAGACGAAGACGATCCGATGATCAGCTACGACGACGAACCCGAAACCGAA
>DATGXZ010000474.1:0-4164 GCA_035298445.1 Flavobacterium sp. | reverse complement strand
ACCGGTTCGTTTTTCGATGCGAAATACAAAGGCAGCGATGGCATCTGGCGGAACTCACCTTTTAACAACCAATATGTGGTCAACTTTTTGGCAGGGAAGGAACTCAAGATAGGGAAGGCCAGAAAGAACACCCTGTCATTCGACATGAAACTCACGACCTCCGGCGGACGATTTTATACGCCCGTAGATCTCGAGGCCTCGCAGGAAGCGGGCTATGAGATCAAACAGGACAATATCGCCTTTAGCGAGCAATACCGGCCCTACTTCCGACTAGACCTAAGAACCGGTTTCAAATTCAACAGCGGCAAGCGGAAAAGTGCGCACCTGGTGTACCTCGAACTCCAGAATGTCACCGACCACGATAATATCTTCATCGCCCGCTATAATCGTTTGACCAACGAGGTCAACGAGGTGAACCAGATCGGTTTCTTCCCGGATTTCGGATACCGCTTCCAGTTTTAATTTCCTCAATATGAATTTTCTCGAATTACTCCGTGAACGCAGCGCCCCGTTTTTCTGGTTCGGACTGCTCTTTTTTGCGCTGGCAATCGTCTGCCTCGTCGCGACCCGCGTATCCGACCAGCAAGTGCTGGGCGTCAATGCCTACTTTAAACCGTTCAAGTTCTTTGTATCAAGTTGGCTTTTTGCCTGGACGATGGGCTGGTATAGCGGTTACCTGCAAGCACCTACCGCCGTCATGATTTACACCTGGTTTGCGATCGGCGTATTGTGTTTCCAGGATTTCTATATCCTGACGCAGGCAGCACGCGGGTTACGATCCCACTTTTACGTGGAAACACCGTTCTACTCGGGTATGTTCAGTCTCATGGCGGTTACATCGGTTTCATTGGCGCTCGCTACACTTTGGGTTGCTGCTTTGTTTTTTTCAGATAAGGTAGTGCAGTTGCCGCAGTATTACGTGTGGAGTATCCGATTCGGACTCCTCCTTTTTGTGCTGTTTGCCCTTCAGGGACTCCTGATGGGGGCACGTGGATCACATTTGGTAGGAGCCCCGGACGACGCGCCGGGCATCCGCGTGCTGAACTGGAGCCGTCAGGTCGGCGATTTGCGCATAGCCCATTTTCTTGGAATGCACGCGCTGCAATTGCTGCCCTTGATGGGATGGTATGTCATTCGAAATGTAAAGGGCGTGGCGGTATTTGCCGTCCTGTATTTGGTAGTGTGTGTTTTCTCGACCCTACAGGCCTTGCAAGGCCGTCCGTTTCTTCGATTGTGACGATGTAACAGTTCGGATGTAACGGCTTCTAATAGAGCAAAATGAACTGTATGGAAACGTTATGGGAAGATAACCGAAAAGGAAGTTACGACTGTTTTGTGGATGGCATACACCGTGTGGGCGTTGTCTTCTCTGGCAGCAAGGGCGTCATCACCACCGCGGATGGCGTATTCGAGATCCGAATAAAAGGATTTTGGCGGACCCGTTACAGTATCACCGATCAAAATGGCACCGAGACCGAGTTAAAAGCGGCGAAGGGATGGGGCTCCGGCGCCACGTTGAAATGGAAAGGAAGCGACTACCAACTGAAAATTCGAAACAACCCGCTGGTGGAAGGGGCGTTTTGGCGTGACGGGCATCCGGTATTGGCGTATGGCCTTACGACCGAGAACCGAAAGGCCGCCATCCGCGTCACCCGAACCGCCGCCGTTGACCCGCTGCTGGAGGGCATCCTGTTCTATATCATGCGGCCCATTTTTCAGGAACAGGGCGCCTGCGATGTGTCAGCCAGCCTCATTATGATGATGTCGGTGTGAAACACAGTTGGGATGCACAGCCTTTCCATTAGGGTTGTAATGTCGGAAGCCAGGAAACGTTAAATTTTTCACAACGCGTTAAATTCCAGTAACAAAAAAGGAGTGACCGCGTCTATTTGGTATCATCATCAATCACAATCATCATGAAAAAATCAATCACTTTCCTGGCCATCGCCATCCTGGCAGCCGGGTCCGCTTTCGCCGGCAACACAGTAGAAAATGAAAACGCCACTGCCGGAACGTCTAAGTACATTTCATTCGCCGACGAGTCGCTTGTAGAGAGCGAAACAGTTGGCCTGAAAAAAACGGAACGCACCGCTTCGGAGACCATCGAATCCGATCGGAAAATAACCGAAGCTGCGCCGGTTCCGTATGTGTATCTCGCTAAGCCGCAGAAACTCGAACTGCCGTCGCTCCGCAACTAGTATTCCCGTTTTCATAACCAAATTATCCATCATCAATCATGAAAAAAGCAATCATTTGCCTGGGCATGTTCGTCATGTCAGTTACCGGCACGGCCTTGGCCGCCACCATTGAATCACCACAGCCCCTGACACATCAAGGGCATCCAAACGGCACACCGCTCTGCTTCGCCATCATCAAAGGCGACGTGGATGTCGTCAAAAAATTCATCGAATACGGTGCCGACGTTAACGAAACAGCACGGGGCATATCCCCACTGATGTATGCCGCACACTACAACCAGACGGAAATCGTAACGTTGTTGCTCAAAAGAGGAGCCCGACTCGATACGAAAGATGAGCGTGGCAAAACGGCTCTCGATTACGCCAAAGAAGCAAATTCCACCGAAGTAGTGGAGCTTCTTGAGCAGGCCGCCAAAAAATAAGGATTTAGTTGTTTAGGTGGGAAGGCGCCGTATGCATTGCAGACGGCGCCTCTCTTTTTTTATTTGAAGTAGGAGAAAGTTTCGTTGGCTTCGATTTTAAGCAACGATTCATAAATGAGCCTAATCACGTTCTCTACATCATGGCGATGTACCATTTCGACTGTAGTATGCATATAACGTAAAGGCAGCGAAATGAGGGCCGAAGCAACGCCGCCGTTACTATACGCGAACGCGTCGGTGTCAGTGCCCGTCACACGCGATGAGGCATGTCGCTGGAAGGGGATTTCCTTTTCGACTGCTGTGTCTACGATCAGATCACGTAATTTGTTCTGGACGGCGGGCGCATAACTGACCACGGGTCCGCGTCCGATCTTCGTATCACCTTCGATTTTTTTGTTGATCATCGGGGTCGAGGTATCGTGGCACACATCGGTAATGATCGCGACATGAGGCTTGATCGTGTTCGTAATCATCTCAGCACCGCGAAGTCCTACTTCCTCCTGGACAGAGTTGGTGATGTAGAGTCCGAACGGCAATTTTTTCCCGTTTTCATGCAGTAACCGCGCGACTTCTGCAATCATAAAGCCACCCATACGGTTGTCGATGGCACGGGCGACGAACTTATCATCGTTCAGCACCATGAATTCGTCCGGATACGTGATGACACAGCCAACGTGAACGCCTTTCTGCTCCACCTGTTCTTTGTTTTCGCATCCGATATCAATGAAAAGGTTGTCGATTTTGGGTTGCTCTTCCTTATCGCGGTGGCGTGTGTGGATGGCCGGCCAACCGAAAATGCCCTTAACGATGCCCTTCCGGGTATGTATATGGACGCGTTTGGATGGTGCAATCTGGTGGTCGGATCCGCCGTTTCGTACGACGTAGAGAAGCCCGTCATCGGTGATGTAGTTGACATACCATGAGATTTCATCCGCATGCCCCTCTATGACCACGCGATACGGCGCATCGGGGTTCAATACGCCCACGGCGGTGCCGTAGGTATCGGTAATAAAGGTGTCGACATACGGACGGATATAGTCCATCCACAATTTCTGCCCTTCCGCTTCATAGCCGGTCGGAGAGGCGTTATTAAGGTAGGTTTCGAGAAAGGAAAGTGAACGTTCGGTAAGAATGGGCGTGTGCATGTAAATAATTTTTGCTAAAAATAACAATTTGGCACCAGAGTTGATAAGGGATTTTTAATTTTGGAACAACCCGTTTACCCATGAAAAAACTTGTGTTGTCTTTTGTTTTCGGCTGTTTGTCATCTGCCGGTTTTGCCCAGGTAGAGAAGGGGGATGAATACCTTCAGCAACCCGATACCATTTCGATGAAACTCGACCTGCCGGATGTGTACATCGATCCCAAGCAAGCGGCCCTTGATGCCGAGTTCCGGAAACAGTTCCTGATTTTGCAACGTCGTGTCTATAAAGTCTATCCATACGCGAAGACAGCGGCCACACGCCTGACCGGACTCAACGCCGGCATGGACAAAATGAAGAGTTCGAAGGAAAAACGGAAGTACCAGAAAATCGTCGAGAAGT